>CACWZI010000025.1 GCA_902765305.1 uncultured Eubacteriales bacterium | reverse complement strand
CGCCGCTACAGGGCTTTCAGGGATTCTATACTTCATTTTCGTCGCGGGAACGTTCCCTTCGTTCTGGCTGCAACATTCCGTGCGCGGCTTTTCCTGTTCTCTGTTGACTGTTCCCTGTTCCCTTTGTACTACCCTCTGCTTTTCCACCAACAGCTCGATAAATCAGAATTTGCCAGTATGCCACAAAAGCGGCAAAGGGCCTCCCGCCTGCCGGTATCCGGCGGGCGGGAGGCCCTGGGAATGGATGGGGTCATACCTTCACACTCTTGACTTTGGACCAGTCGGAGTAGTGGTGCTTTTTCTTGACCGTGGCGAAAATGCGAACGCGCAGATAGTACTTCTTTCCTGCTTTCAGCTTCTTGAAGACCTTGGCGAGGTCCTTGGGCTCGCGGATCTTCGCCTTTTTGCTGTCGGAGAAATCCTTGTTCCGGCTGAATTCGATCTGGTAGCCCTCGATGTTCTTCAGCAGCTTCCATGCTTTGGCGGCCTGCTTGTCGTCACCCAGCAGCCTGGCGTATTCGGAGGCCTTCGGGACCACGTAGAAGGGCACCTTGACGGAGCCGCTGAAGCGGCCCTTGCCCTTGACGGTCAGCATGTACAGGCCGATCTCCCTGGTCTTCTTGTCGTACTTGAGGCTGTAGTCCTCGCCCGGCTCCAGCTCCGTTCCGCCGCAGACGACCTTCACGGAGGGCTTCTTGATCTTCTTGCCGGTGAAGGTCACGTCCTTCACGGTGATCCGGCAATCCTCGATCGGAATCGTTTCTGCCGCTTCCCTGGCTGCCGCGTCCTCAGCGGCTTCGATCTGCAATTCGGCCCCGAAGAGCAGGCGAAGCACATCGCCCGGGATCATCAGCTCCTGGTCGTCGGTCAGGCTGTCGTAAGCGTCCCTCGCGGCAGCCACGACATCCCTGTCGTCCAGATCCACGCTGTCGCTGAGGGCGCTGATGATGTCGATCACCCGCTGGGTGGCTTCCTCGTCGGCTTTCTGCCTGGCCGCCAGCTTCTCTGCCTTCCGGGCTTTCTTCGCGGCCTTGCGGGCTTCCTTTTCCGCGGCGGCAATCAACGCGGCCTCCTCAGCTGACGCTTCCTCCATCACTTCGGCGACCGCTTCTTCGATCGCTTCCTCGATGGTATCCCCGGCCTCCGCTGCCCCGGCCTCCGCCTTGTCGACGGGCGCTTCGACAGCCTCTCCGGCTTCCGCTTCCCCGGCCTCCGCCTCGTCGACGGGCGCTTCGACAGCCTCTTCGGCCTCCGCTTCCTTGGCCTCGGCCTCGTTGACGGGCGCTTCGACAGCTTCCCCGGCTTCCGCTTCCTCGGCGGTTTCCGCTTTGACAGCGCCCTCAGTGTCTTCTTCGACGGCTTCCCCGGCGGCAGCCGCCTCCACCGTCTCCGCCGCCTCCGGCTCGGCCGCTTCGACGGGTGCCTGGGTGGCCAGCTCTACGCCGAAGATGTCCTTGATCGCATCCAGGTCCTTTGCGCTGGGGGAGCGCTTCCCGGATTCGTAGTCTTCGAGTGCCGACAGGTCGATGCCGAGACGTTCGGCAAAGGCTTCGCGGCTCAGTCCCTTCTCAAAACGCAGTTCCTCAATGGTCATAAGTAAGTCTTCCTTTCAAAAATGGTCCAATATTAAGGGTAAAAAAGTCGGAATAGGATGGCAGCATTGCGCTGTCGGGGAATAAGGATCATTTTCACTATTATAATAATCGAGTAAAGCGATAAAAGCAAGGGTATATTTATAAACCAATATGACAATCCGGCTTTTTTCCTTGTCAAAATTGTGAAGCCATGATCATGCACGGCCTGCAACCAATCTGCCGCATATCGCGTCCAAAAACCATGGAACCGGCGGGAAACCGAAGGTTTGATACGAAAGGAGACTCGAAATGGCGAGATATCTTCGCATGCTGGTGACGTGGATGAGCCGCGCCCACAGCTATATACTCACTTTGAACGACCGCTTTGAATACAGTTTTTCCGACAAGGAGCTGCACTTTATCGTCATAGGGGCCACAGGTCTTATGCTGATACTGCTGGTATACCCGGTGTTCAAGCTGTTGGCGAACCATAACCGGGTGCTGGCCATCACGTGGATCTACGCGCTGACGGTGCTGCTGGTGCTGACCTTCGCCATCGAGATCGGCCAGAGTCTCACCGGCACGGGGACGATGGAATTCGGCGACGTGGTGGCCGGGATGGGCGGCTTCTTCGCCGTCACTGCGGTGATCGTGACGCTGCACCTGTTGCTGTGGATCGTCAAATCCATCGTCAGGGCAATCCGCCGCGCAGGCGGGCATCAGCGGCGGGGGGCAGGGGTGTGACAGCGGGATAATGGCTGTTTTTTTTCGACAACCTTCATTTGACATTTGAACAAATGGGTGTATATTGGTAGCATGCGAATTTTGACGACAGGAGGTCGAGCATGCTTACCGACCGCAAAAAGTGGTTTGCCAAGGGCCTGCACGACGGCATTCCCATCATGCTGGGCTACTTTGCCGTGTCCATCGCGTTGGGAATCTCGGCGCGGAACGCGGGCATGACCGCGCCGCAGGCCACCCTTGCCAGCGCGCTGATCATGGCCTCCGCGGGCCAGTACATCGGCTTTACGCTGATCGCCGCCGGGGCCAGCTATCTGGAGGTGATGGTGATGGAGGCCATCGCCAACGCCCGATACCTGCTGATGTCCTGCGCGCTGTCGCAAAAGCTGAAGCCTGAGCTGCCCCTGCGCCACAGGCTGCTGATAGGCCTTTGGATCACCGACGAGATCTTCGGCCTGTCCGTGTCGGTGGAAGGATGGCTGAACCCGTACTATATCTACGGCATGGCTGCCGTGGCCACCCCCGGCTGGGCACTGGGCACGCTGACGGGCGTGGTGCTGGGCAACGTGCTGCCGGTGCGGGTGGTCAGCGCGCTGAGCGTGGGCCTGTTCGGCATGTTCATGTCCATATTTGTGCCCCCTGCCCGAAAGGATCGGGTGATCGCCGCGCTGGTGGTCATCAGCTTCGCGGCCAGCTACGCCTTCAACGCCCTGGCCTGGTTCGACAGCATTTCCTCGGGCATGAAGATCATCATACTTACCGTGGTCATATCCTTGGGCGCGGCCCTGCTGTTCCCGGTGGAGGGGGAGGGCGAACATGAAGCATAACGTCTATCTGTACATATTGGGCATGTGGGCGGTGACCTACCTGATCCGCGTGCTGCCGCTGACGCTGATCCGCCGGCAGATCACCAACCGGACCATACGGTCGTTCCTGCATTACGTGCCCTACGTCACCCTGGCGGTGATGACCTTCCCTGCCATACTCACCGCGACCCAGAGTCCTGTTTCCGGCGCGCTGGCGCTGGTGGCCGGGCTGGTTTTCGCGTGGCTGGGCGGTAGCCTGTTCCAGGTGTCCGTGACCTGCTGCGCGGTGGTGTTTTTGGCGGAGCTGGTGCTGGTGAGGTAAATTCTGATTTGTCGGGGAGATGCGGACCCCAAAAAGCTGCCGGTTCAGGGGAAGGTGGCGCGGCGCGTGGCCGAAGGCCTAGCGAAGCGTCCAGCGCCGTGACGGATGAGGTCGTTCTCCTGGGAGTAAGCGCGTAAACCATCGTTACCGCGGGGGGACCGACCTCATCCGACCCGGCCTTGCGGCCGGCCCGCCTTCCCCTGAAGGGGAAGGCTTTTGGATGCACCGCTGTTCCCCTAACCCCTAAAACCTAACCCCTAACCCCTCAGCTTCTGATTTGTCGCCCCGCGACAAATCAGAAGTTGTTGATTTCCACGAAAGGTCGTGTGCGCGTGCTCCAGAATATCATCGATCACTCGAAGCGCATCGTTTGCTTCACCGGGGCGGGGGTTTCCACGGCCAGCGGCATACCGGATTTCAGGGGCGGGGACGGGCTGTTTGCCGAGGAACCGGAGGACGGTCTTACGCCGGAGATGATCCTCAGCCAATCCTTCTTCTACCTGCACCCTGAAAGGTTCTTTGATTTCTACCGTTCCCGGATGCTCTATCCCGCCGCTGAACCTAACGCCGCCCACCGGGCGATCTACGCGCTGGAGGCGGCGGGGAAGCTGCGGGGCGTGGTGACCCAGAACATCGACGGCCTGCACAGGCGTGCGGGCAACCGGCTGGTGTACGAGGTCCACGGCAGCGTGTGGGAGAACTACTGCATGGACTGCAACGCCTTCTATGGTTTGGAGAAGATACTCGGTTCCGAGGGCATTCCCCGCTGTGAGCGCTGTGGCGGCGTGGTGAAGCCCTGGGTGGTGCTCTACGGCGAGGCCCCGGACAAGTACACCTGTATGGGCGCGTGCCGGGAGATCTCGAACTGCGACACGCTGATCGTGGCGGGCACGTCGCTGTCGGTGGAGCCCGCGGCGTCCTTCCTGGAATACTTTCATGGCAAGCGCCTGGTGGTGATCAACCGGGAGCCGACCCCCGCCGACAAGCGGGCGGAGCTGGTGATCCACGGGGATGTGGCCCAGGTGCTGGGCGGGATCCATGTGGAAAGCCCGTAGAAATCCGGCGGATTTCTACGGGCTTTCCATTGTCCTGTTAGCACGCTTCCACGAACGCGCGAAAGATGGCCCGGGCCTCGGGGCTGACCTTCCAGGCGAACTCGGGGTGCCACTGCACCGCCCAGAGGAAGCGCTGGTCCGGATGCCAGAGGGCCTCCACCAGGCCGTCGGGGGAGAGGGCCATGGGCCGAAGCCCCGGCGCGAGTTCGCGCACGGCCTGGTGGTGGTAGCTGTTCACGCCCAGCGCGTCCCGCTTCAGCAGCGCGGCCAGCGGGGTATCCGGCAGCACGGCCACGTCGTGGGACGGCGCGTCGTAGGGCACGCTCTGGCGATGGCAGGTGCCCGAGGGGTGTTGGCTGGGCAGGTCCTGCCACAGGGTGCCGCCCAGGACAGCATTGATGAACTGTATGCCCCGGCAAATGCCAAGCACCGGCTTGTCCAGCGCCATGGCGCGGCGCAGGACCCCGGCTTCCATGGCGTCCCGCCGCGGACAGGTCTCCCCGCATTCGGGGATGGACGCCTGGCCGTAGAGGGCCGGGGAGACGTCCTGCCCGCCGGTCAGCAGGAAGCCGTCGCACAGCCCGCACAGGCGGTTCAGGTCGGCTTCGCCGTCGGTCAGCGGCAGCATCACGGGCAGCCCGCCCGCCGAGGCAACGCCCTCCATGTAGCCGGGCAGCATCCAAAGGCTGTCCCGCCCCGCGTCAACGAGGGGAATCAGGCCGATCAGGGGTTTCATTGCAGCACCTCCGGTGTACGAAATGGGTGTGGAAATATAAAGGGCCGATCGATCGGTTAACAGGAACCAGTATATACCCATCCTTCCACCTGCCATTGGCGAATTTAATTAATTTACGGTTGCATTTTTACGGCAAACATGTTATAGTGTGATGGAAATAGATGGTATATGCGCTGCATGTACTCAAAAGGAGGAATTCCCATGCGCAGATTTTTGTCACTGCTGTTGATCCTTGCGCTGATCCTTGCGCTGGGTGCTGCGGCGCATGCCGAAGCGCTTGCGGACGGGATCGCCATCGGCGCCCTTGAGGAGATCGACGGCCTCTTCCTCGAGGAAACCGTCCCGTCGGATGAACTGCCGCTGGCCGGGGACGGCGAGGCGCTGCTGCTGTCAGACAGCCTGGCGGTGGACCTTTCCGACCTGTCGGAGGCGCCCGAAGCGAACGCCAGCGTACCTTCCAGTCTGACGTTGGGCGTCGGCGAGAGTTACGCGCTGAAGGTCAGCGGCGCGAAGAAGTACCAATCGTCCAACGCGAAAAAGGCGACGGTGTCCTCGAAGGGCGTCATCAAGGGCAAGGCCGTCGGTACGGCGACGATCACCGTCACCATGAAGCGCGGCGACCCGCTGAAGGTCAGGGTGACCGTCAGGAAGGCGCCAGGGAAGGTCTCCCTGAACAAGTCGAAGCTGACCCTCCAGGCGGGCAAGACCTACCAGCTGAAGGCCAAGCTGCCGTCGAAGACCGCTTCAAAGCTGACCTGGAGCAGCAGCAAGAAGTCCGTCGCCAAGGTGAGCGCCGACGGCCTGATCACCGCCGTCAAGGCGGGCACGGCGGTCATCACCGTGAAGACCTTCAACGAGAGGACGGCGACCTGCACCGTGACGGTGAAGGCCGCAACTCCAAAGGTCGGCGTCTCCCTGCCCTCCGATGCATTTCTGCGCTGGACCCATGACGGCGACAGCATGAAGGGCCTGCTGAAGAAGGCGGGCTATGCGGTTGATTTGCAGTATGCGGATAATGACGTCAAAACGCAGGCTGACCAGATTGAAGCCATGATCGACGGTGGCTGCAATGCGCTGATCATCGCCCCCGTCGATGCCTACGCCCTGGGTGATGAAATGAAAAAGGCCGGTGACGCGGGTATTCCCGTCATCGCCTACGACCGCCTGATTATGGATTCCAAGCAGGTCTCCTACTACGTCACCTTCGGCAGCTACCAGATCGGTGCGCTGCAGGGCAAGTTTGTCAGGGATGCCCTGAAGCTGGACAGCGCGGAGGGCCCCTTCAACATCGAATTTACCGCCGGCGATCCCAGAGACGGAAACGCCAAGAGCTTCTTCCAGGGCGCTATGGATGTGCTGAAGCCTTACATCGAGTCCGGCAAGCTGAAGGTTCGCTCCGGCCAGACCGCCTTTACAAAGGTGACCACTCAGTACTGGGATACCGATAACGCGCGCAAGCGCGCCGAGAAGATACTGTCCGACAAATATGCCGACGGCACCCAATTGGATGCCTGGCTGTGCTCCAATGATTCCACTGCATTGGGCGTGATCGCTGCTCTGGAAGCCAAGTACACCGGCAAATGGCCCGTCATCACCGGCCAGGACTGCGACGTCGATAACGTCAGGCACATCATTGGCGGCAAGCAGGCCATGTCCGTGTTCAAGGATACGACCGTGCTGGCAAAGCAGACCGTAAAGATGATCGGCCAGCTCCTGAAGGGCAAGCAGGTGGACGTGAACGATACCGAGACCTTCGACAACGGCGCAAAGGTGGTTTCCACCTTCCTGTGCACGCCGCTGGCCGTCACGAAGAAAAACTATAAGAAGCTGCTGATCGACGGCGGCTTCTATAGCGAGGACATGTTCCAGTGATGAAAGGATTTGTATCTATTTAGTTATATGCAGCTTCTGATTTGTCGGGGAGAGGGGGAGCCCTATCCCCCGCTTCGCGGGTACTTCCCCACTGTGGTGGGGAAGCTTATATAGATTAGAATTGATGCAACTGAACAGCTACAAGGATTCATTGAAAAAGGGGGCGGCTGATAAGCTGCCCCCTTTTAAACGGGCCCTATACATCCCGGCGCAGGTACGCCCTTACTTCCTCAAGCCGCCTTTCGCCCTGCGTTCGGCCCAGTTGATATACCCTCTCCAGCGCGTCGGGGTCGTTCTCGGTGCGGGAGATGCCCAGGGACGCTTCCGGGCGGATGACCAGCAGCGCGCCTGCCGCTTCACGTTCGTCGATCTGGCGCATCTGTGCGTTGTAGCGCTCGTGGCGCACGGCCATGGCCCGGGCCACGGCGGGGTATTTGCGAAGGCCCAGGCGAAACAGCGCCATGGCCTTTGCCGGCGGCTTGCGATACCCCTTCGGCTGGGTCAGCACCGCCACGCAGCGGTCGTAGCCCAGCCCCTCCATATAGGCGAAGGGCACGGGGTCCACGATGCCGCCGTCCAGCAGCAGCCGGCCCTCCAGCGCCACGGGGCGGGACACCAGCGGCATGGAGGCCGACGCCCGCATCCATTGGATGTCCGCGTCGCCGCCGTCCGTCAGGCGGTGGTAGACCGCCTCGCCGGTCATCACGTCCGTCGCGCCTACGTAAAAGGCCATCGGGTTTTCCCGAAAGGCCGCCCGGTCGAAGGGGTCCAGCACGTCGGGAATCTCCCTGTAGCAGAAATCCACGCCGTACAGGTCGCCGGTCTTTATAAGCGAGCGCAGGCTGCAATACCGCGGGTCCCGGCCGTAGCGCTTGTTGTAGCGGATGGCCCGGCCCGCCTGGCGGGATTTGAAGTTGCAGCCGAACACCGCCCCGGCGGAGATGCCCGCCGCGCCGTCGAATTCAATGCCGTTTTCCAGGAACACGTCGGTCACGCCGCAGGTGAACATGCCCCGCATCGCGCCGCCCTCCAGGATCAGTGCGGTCCTCATCGCCTGCGTATCCTTTCACATGAACGGTCGATGGCCTGGCGGCAAGCCGCCGCCAGGAAACAGTATATCATTTCTATGCGAGCCCTGTCAATCGTTGTTTGAATCAAAATATGCATAAAAACTGCATTTCAAAGGTGAAAACGGTTTGTATATACAGAAAATGCAGGAAATGAACGGGTATTAATGCAATTTTTGCTTGACAGCGCAATAACGCTTTACTATAATGAAAAAGAGCCTGAATCAGGGCCGATAAAGACTGAACCGAGGAGGCAGACACCATGAAGAAGATCGTTGCTGTGATGCTGTGCGTCGCCATGTTGCTGTGCGCGGCTGTCGCGCTGGCCGAGGATTACGCCATTGCTACCGATACCGCTTTCCGTCCCTTTGAGTACACCGATGAGACCGGCACGCTGGTGGGCATCGACGTGGACATCATGGCAGCCATCGCCGAGGACCAGGGCTTTACCTACACCATCGAGCCCCTGGGCTGGGATGCCTCCATCGCCGCCTGCCAGGCCGGCCAGAAGGACGGCATGATCGCCGGCGCGTCCATCACCGACGCCCGCAAGGAATCCGGCTGGATCTTCTCCGACGGCTATTACAACGCCACCCAGTCCATGGCCGTGGCCGTGGGCAGCGCCGTCGCAGGCTTTGAGGATCTGAAGGGCCACAGCGTGGCCGTGAAGACCGGCACCATGAGCAAGGAATACGCGGACAGCCTGTCGGAGCAGTACGGCTTTACCGTGGTCACCTTTGAGGACAGCCCCTCGGTGTACATGGCGGTGTCCGGTGGCCAGTGCGCGGCCTGCTTCGACGATACCCCCATCATGGCCGATTACATCAAGAGCGGCGGCGTGGCGCTGCAGCTGGTGGACGGCACCGCCAACGAAGGCGCGGAGTACGGCTTTGCCGTGTTCAACCCCGACAAGCAGGAGCTGGTGGACAAGTTCAATGCCGGCCTGGCCAACATCAAGGCCAGCGGCAAGTACGACGAGATCCTGGCCAAGTACCTGGGCGAATAAAAGTGCATTGCCACGACAGGGAGGCACAGCGATGTGCCTCCCTGTTGTGACAGAACCGATGGGGAAGGGAGCGCTTCGCATTGACGAGAATCATCAATACCTATGGCCAGCTGCTGGTGACGGCCATGGGGCAAACGCTGCTGCTGGCGCTGTACGGCCTGTTCTTCGCCTGCATCATCGGCATGATCGTGGGCATCATGAGCGTGGTGAGCAGCAAGGTCTGCCGCTTCATCGCGGCGGTGTTCGTCAACCTGATTCGGGGCGTTCCGATGATCGTGCTGGCCTACTTCATATTCTTCGGCGTGCCCTATTTTTGGAATACGATACTGGGCATCGGGGGACTTACGCTGACGGCGCTGCAGGCGGGCTCGATCTGCCTGGCGCTGAACTGCGGCGCATACATGGCCGAGATCATCCGCGCGGGCATCGAATCGGTGGACGTGGGCCAGATGGAGGCCGCCCGATCCCTGGGCCTGCCCTGGTGGCGGTCCATGTACCGGGTCGTGATGCCCCAGGCCATCCGCACGATGATCCCCAGCATCATCAACCAGTTCATCATCACGCTGAAGGATACCTCGATCCTGTCGGTCATTGGCTTCCCGGAGCTGGTGAACACCGCCAAGAACGTGGTGGCCGCCACGTTCATGTCGTTCCAGACCTGGGCCATCGTGGGCCTGATGTACCTGATCGTGATACTGCTTTTACAGCGCGCCGCGAAGGTGCTGGAGGGGAGGCTGAAGTATGGAGCGTAAGGAAAAGAAGATCGCCATCCACGTCAGCCACCTGAAGAAATCCTTCAAGCAACTGGAGGTGCTCAAGGACATCAGCCTGGACGTGAAGGAGGGCGAAGTGGTGGTCGTCATCGGCCCCTCTGGCAGCGGCAAATCCACCCTGCTGCGCTGCCTGAACCAGCTGGAGGAGGCCAGCGGAGGCGAGATCGTCATCGACGGCACGGACATCACCGACAAGAAGACCGACATCAACAAGGTGCGGGAAAAGGTGGGCATGGTGTTCCAGCACTTCAACCTGTTCAACAACATGAACGTGTTGCGCAACCTGATGCTGGCTCCGGTGGACCTGAAGATCATGGACAGGGAGACCGCCCGCAAGGAGGCCTTGAAGATGCTGGAGCGCGTTGGCCTCAGCGACAAGGCCGAGGCCTATCCCCACCAGCTCTCCGGCGGGCAGAAGCAGCGCGTGGCCATCGCCCGGGCGCTGTGCATGCGGCCGGACATCATGCTCTTCGACGAGCCCACCAGCGCCCTCGACCCCGAGATGGTGGGCGAGGTGCTGGAGGTCATGAAGCACCTCGCCCACGTGGGCATGACCATGGTGGTGGTCACCCACGAAATGGGCTTCGCCCGGGAGGTGGGCGACCGGGTGCTGTTCATGGACGGCGGCCTGATCCTGGAGGAGGGCACGCCAGAGGAGATTTTCGGAAATCCGCAGAACCCGAGGACGAAGGATTTTTTGAACAAGGTGCTGTGATAGCGACAGGAACCCGCAGGGCGTTGGCCCTGCGGGTTTGTGCACGAAAAGAAGCAATGTATAGCTTCGGTTGACTTTTACGATCGGATATGATATCATTATTTCGCAAAATGCGAAGAAATGAGGCGCTTTGCCATGATCGTATTGAACCTGCGACTGGACGGCATCTATGGCTTTGAGGATTTTAAAATCAACTTCACCTACCCTAAGAAGGTGGTGAATTCCATCATCGACGCAGAGCATTTGGCGGGGCGGGAGCGCTTTCGCTACAAGAAAGCCGTTGTTCTCATGGGCGCAAACGCAACGGGAAAGACGTGTTTGGGCAAAGCGCTTCATCTGATATTGGAATCCCTGCAAGAGGGATTTTCAAGCGGATTGTTTAGCGTGATCACGAAAGAGGGCGCTTCGTTTTCCATCGATTATGTGAATGACGACAATGTGCTGCGTCGCTATGAGAGCGTAATCTACAGTAAACCCAAACGGTATACGCATCACATGTACGCTGCGGAGATTGAAAAAAATGACTCCTATGAAATGTGCGTGCGAAAGCTGAAGGAATCCAATATATCGATGATCAACGATACAAAAGATCCGTATTCCCCTCCTGAATTGAATGGAAGCCTGAAATACCGTTTTTCATATCCTGAAATCGACCGGGAATTGCTCACGGAGGGCATTGCGTCTTCGCGACTGCTGAAAACATTGCGTGCGATCATTGGTACGCTTGATCCAACGTTGACGGAAGTCTCCGCCTCCAGGGATTTGAAGAATACCTATATCATTCGAAGGGATCAACAGGAAATCATCATCCAGGAGGGAAAACTGCTCAACCGCGAAATCCTTTCCAGCGGCACGGAGGAAGGCATCGATGTCGCTGTTTTCCTCGCGTCGATGATGTCCGGAGAGCCATGCTTCTACTATTGTGACGAGCATTTTTCATATATACAAAGCGATATAGAGAAACGCATATTCGGCATTATGATCGATCACATTCCAGCCAATGGCCAGTTGATCTTTACCACACACAATACCGACATGCTCGATTTGAACCTGCCAATGCATGCCTATACCTTCCTGCGGCGCAACAGGGAAGGTGGCGCATTCAGGACAAGCGCAATTTCCGCTTCTGAACTGCTGAAGAGAAATACCGATTCCCTCAGGCGCGCCGTGGAAAACGATGTATTCTTTACCCTGCCGGATGACACCTTGTTGGATGCGTTGGAAGCGGGGTGGTATGATGAATGAAAAATGCTTCTATTTTGTGTAGGGCGAATGTGAAGCACAGCTGATTCATGCGCTGAAGCTGTCTCCCGCCAGGCTCATTTCCGGCAGGGTCAAGGTATATAACACCATACAGGAGTTGATACCAAAGTCGGTGCTACTGACGATTCAAACCGGTACGACCATCGCACTGGCCTTTGATACGGATAAACCGGATACAACAATATTGAGGAAGAATATCGAATTGATCAAGCGCTACTGTAAGCGGATCAAAATCGTATACCTTCTTCAAGTTCTGGATTTCGAGGATGAGATGGTCCGGTGCACGGATGTCGGCAGTGCGATTGATCTGACGCATAGTCGAGGACTGAGCAACTTCAAAACCGACTTTTGCAGGCTGAAGGCATCGGATTGCCGCCTTCTGCTGGAGCGCCATCACTTTAATGCCGATCTGCTTTGGAGCAAGACCCCTCCGGTGGATTATGAGTTTGTCTCACTCAACAGCGATTGGGTGAAGACAAAGCAGGCATGATCCTTTTCCTATCCGTCAGCTCGGATCGTAATCCTTGTCGTGCTCCTGCATGGTGACGGTGCCGGTGATGGGGTCGTAGAGCGGGGGCTTGCAGCGGTTGCAGGGCGCGAAGCCCAGGTAGTAGGCCTCGAACACGGTCAGGCGCTGGGAGCTGGCGTAGGCGAACTTGCACTTGTATTCGTGGTAGCACTTGGCGCCGTCGGCGGCGTAGACGTAGTGCACGTCGTTTTCCACAGCGGGAACGATGATGGAGTCGGTCTGCTCACTGGTGTAGCCGGGGACGATGAAGCTGGGCAGGTCGGGGCCATAGACCTCCACCTCGGGACGGTTGGTCACCAGTTGGACGCCGCCGTTGGAGGAAGGCTTCGTGGTGGGTGCAATCAGCACGGCCACCAGCACTGCGGCCATCGCCACGCTGATGCAGGCCTTGACCGCCGGGTGCCACGTGCAGCTGCGCCGCCACATGCGGGTAAGCCCTACGGGGGGCACCAGCAGCCACAGGGCTGTCTTCAGCGATTCGTTTTCCCTCAGGGGCACCCGGGGCTTCGGGGCGCGCTTTTCGGGCTTATTCGCCTTTGCGGAATGGGCGTTTATTTCTTTATGACCCCGCGCTGCGCCATTCGCGGCGACGCCCCGCGCGGGGGCGCTCCTGCGGCTTTCATTGCGGCTGTCTGATCTCACTTGTGTCACGACCTTTTTCGGCAAAATATGACAGAATTCTTCTGTGACTGTGACTATTGTAGTCGATTTTTGCAAAAAAGTAAATAGATAATGGCAAGAAATTTCTGTTTAGAAATAAATTTAACACTTTTGAAATAATATTTTGGGCGGAATATGCATATGACACGCCTTTGCCCCGCAACCTACATCGGATATTAATGGACTATTCCTTGACAGTTTTCGGGCAACAATGCTATAATGCGCCTAACATGAGTATGATTTTGTCAAGGAAACGCATGGCGACGGACGAGGTGAACGGCCATGAATGAATATGAAGTGTTGAACGTTCCGGTGACGGCTACCCCGGAAGAGATCCGGGCGGCCTACCGGAATCTGGCGCGGCGCTGGCATCCGGACCGCTTTATGGCGGGCCCTGAGCGGGACTGGGCCAACGAGAAGATGGCGGCGATCAACGCGGCCTACCGGGCGTGCCTGAACGGCGCGCGCCAGGACGTAAAGCCCTCGCCGGACGGTGAGCGCGAGGCGCTGATACGGGTACAGGCGCTGATCGACGACGGCAAATACCAGTCGGCCCGAAAGCTGCTTATGGGCTTTGACACCCGTTGCGCCGAGTGGAACTACCTGTTCGGAGCGATACTGATGAAGCTGAGAGAGACCGAGAAGGCACTGATCTACCTGTCCGTGGCGGCCCATCAGGCGCCGGACTGCGTGAAGTATGCCCGGGCGCTGAAGGAGGCCCAGCAGCTGAACGCCACGAGAAGACTGAACGGCCTGTTTGCCCGCCGCGCGCGGGTTGGGGGAAGGACATAAAAAATCCGGCATCTGCCGGATTTTTTATTCGTCACTTCAATATCCTCCTGCCCCAGCTGAACACGCGGCCGTAGTAGCCCGTGGTCAGGTTGCTGACGACCACCTTGTGGGCGCCGGAGGAGGCGTGGATGAAGTAGCCCTCGCCGATATAAACGCCGGCGTGATCGCTCAGATCGCTGTCGGAGATGGTGTTGAAGAATACCACGTCGCCCCGCTTCAGGTTCTGCCAGCCTTCGATCTTCGTATAGCTGTCGTCGTAGCCCTGGTTGTAGGCGGTGCGCTCCAGCTTGACGCCCACGGCCTTGAAGATGTAGCAGGTCAGGCCGGAGCAGTCGAACTTCGACGGACCGGTGGCGCCGTATACGTAGGGGCATCCCAGCGCGCCCTGGGCGAGGTAGATGGCGTATTCCAGCTTCTCGGCGTTGGACATGCTGCTGGAATAGCTGTTGGTGGTGGAGGCCAGTCCGTCGGGCACGGCGTTCAGGTAGGTGCTGCTGGAGCCGCCGGACGAGCCGCTGCTGTAGTCCGCAGCCTTGGCGCCGCTGGGCAGCTTCTTCGCGTCGAGGCTGTACAGGGCCTTCAGCGTCGACGGGTCGGCTGTGCCGTTGGCGGTGATGCCACTGGCGTTCTGGAACAGCTTCACGGCGGAGGCCGTGGCGGTGCTGTACTCGCCGGTCAGGCTGCCGGTCTTGGAGAGGTAGCCCAGGGCGTACAGGCGCGCCTGCACGCGGCTGACATAGTCGCTCTTGTCGCCCTTCGCCAGGGTCTTGTACAGCAGCTCGCTCACCGGGGCATAGCCGCTGTAGACGATGCGCAGCATGTTCTGGTCGGCGATGCCGGTCTGGGTCATGCCACAGGCGCTCTGGAAGCGCTTGATGGCCGAGATGGCCGCGGCGTTGTAGCTGGTGCTGGGTATGGAATCGTAGTAACCGCCCGCCAGCAGTACCTTCATCAATGCCTCCAGCTCGAGTCCGTCACTGGATATAGCCTCAAAGGGCGTCTTGCTGAGCGCCTTCAGCGTCACGAAGGCGTAGACGCCGTTTTGGCTGATGCAGGCCCAGCTGCTGTTGTAGCCCACCACCTGCACCTCGCTGCCCAGCGCCAGCGCCACGTTCTCGGCGTCGGCATTGATGGAGGCGTAGGCCCTGGCGTCGGGCATGACCACGGTGGCCGTGATGTTGGCCGTCCTGAAGCCCGCGGGCACGCCCTCCTCCTGGGTGTCGATGGTCAGGCCGCTGGACTTGCAGAAGCCGTACTGGCCGTTGAGCTCGATGTAGGCCCAGCCGCCGTTGGTGTTGATCACGTTCACGACCTGACCCTTCTTCAGACTGCCCAGCTTCGCGCCTTTGTCACTGGCGGTTCTGTAAACCGGCAGGCCCGAGGTTTTCACGGTGCCCCGCGTGGCGCTTTCCGGGATCTGGGCAGGGGTGGCGGTCGGCGCGGCCTGGCTGCCGGCCCGGGAAAGGCCCGAGATCTGGCAGTAGCCGTAGTGACCGTTCAGCTCGATATAGGCCCATTCGCCGTTCCACTTCAGCACATTCACGCTCTGGCCCTGCTTCAGGGAGCCCAGCAGCGCGCTGTCGTCGCTGGGGGCCTTGTAGACCATCAATAGCTCCGCGCTCACCACGCCGGCGACGCCGGACGGGCTCGCCGCGCCGGGGGCAGGGGAGGGAAATTCGTAATCCTCGGCCACGCCTTCCTTCAGACTGGCCAGCCGGCAGAAGCCGCGGTTGCCGTTCAGCTGAACATAGGCCCAGCCGTTGCTGCTGGTGGCCAGCACCGTCACCTGTATGCCGGGCTTCAGTGTGGCCTTGAGCTTCGCCTTCTCGCTGGCGGCGCGGTAGATCTTGGTGTTTTCAATGGTCACCGCGCTGTAGGTGCGCACCGTGATGCCGTTTTCTGCCGTAGGCGCGGGGGTTACCACTGTGCCCTGGGTGGGGGCGGCGGTCTGGGGCGACTCAACCGCGTCCTGCAAATACCCGGTCTTTATGTAGCCCGCCACGCCGTCCTTTTCGACGAAGGCCCAATCGCCGTTGGTGGCGATCAGGTTGACCATCGTGCCCGCGGGCACCGTCACGCTGAGTCCTTCCGCGTCCGGGGTCTCAAAGATCGGGGCCGGGCCGGTGGTCATGGCCTTGGTGGCGATGTCCTCCACCCGCTTCATGTCCGATACCTTCGCGTAGCCGATCCGGTTCAGATAGGATATTTTGGCGATGGTATTGGAATAGCCCGTCACCCGCACCACGGCATTTTTTTGCAGAATGCCCAGCATTTCGGTCATGGATACGTCTGAATAGACCGGCATCGTTTTGGATGTGACGATGGCCGAGAAGGCCTCCGCCATCGCGGGCATGGCGCTGCCTGCCAACAGCAGCAGCGCAGCCAGTGCCGCGGCGGTCGCTCTTCGTATCTTTCTTTTGAATCCTTTCATCGCTCTCTCCTCACGATCCGGCGCTCCGCGCTTTTCGGCGCGCCATGTAATATATGCGTGTAAAACATGGGCATAGCTATCGCCCGTGCATTATGGAATTCGACGCCTCCTGCCCATCTCCTGCCAAAATGAAATTCAAAAAAAATAGGTCTGAATTATGATTGCAATATGATTGCAATACTTTTGAAATAAATGCCGTGCTGTTTGACAGGGTCGGCCGGGTATGCTATATTGTATACAGTTATCTGATCGGTTCTGCTGCCGGTTATTCGCAGCGGCGGCACGGTGGCGGCCTGGAGGCCGCCGCTGCAGGCAATCAGTGTAGCGGCGGCGTTTGCGCCGCCACGGTGAAAAAGTTGCGCATACAGTAATAAACCCCGTCGACAGGAGGTTAATGCCATGGGATTGTTTGACAGCGCGGAGGAGCTGGCCCGCAAGGCCAATCTGAAAAAACTCGAGGACAGGCGCGTCGCATTTGCTCAAAAGCTGGCCCGGCAGGGCTTCGCGCCTGAGAAAATGCTGTTTGCCCAGAACGACAACGGCGGCTTCACGGCCCTGTGCCGCACCGGCGGCAAGTACTGGCTGGTCATTTCACCGGGCTTCGGCAGTGACGACGACTTTGTCCTGGAATCTTATGACGCGCTGGATTGGCGCGTGGAGGAGGTACTGGTCAAATCCGAGGGCATGGGTGGCATATTCGGCTTCGGCAAGAAGGGCGAAATGGGCAGCGAATTTTTCATCCGCCGCCACGACGGCAGCGAAGCCCGCATGCCCTTCGTCAGCGGCCGCGGCAACTGGATGGAGGCGACCCTGTCGAAAAACCCGCTGGTCAAGACCCAGCGCCGCCGCGGCGACGCCAACCTCGTGTGGGACATGAAGCCCCTCGACCGCACCCAGGTGGAGCGGGTGGTGGAGATCGCGAAGCAGTACTTTCAATAATGAGGAATTGGGAATGAGGAATGAGGAATGGATGGCGGGCGTGGGCATTCTTAATTCCTCATTTCTCATTCCTAATTCCTCATTTGAAAAAACATCGGGCTGGCCCGATGTTTTTTCATTGGAAGGGTTCCTTGGTCGCGCGGTGCAGGCGGATCTCGTCCACCACGGCGTTGCCGCGGTGGGTGACCAGGTAGGCGGCCAGCTCAGCCACCTCCTCGGGCTGGATCATGCCCTCCGGGGAGAGGTCGGGGCGGGCGACGGCGATCATGTCGGTGTACACCCCGCCGGGGGAGATCATGTGCACCCTTATGCCCTCGCCGCAGACCTCCCTGGCCAAGGACTTGGTGAGCCCCAGCAGCGCGTGCTTCGAGGCCGCGTAGGCCGCCTGCTGCACGTAGCCCTGGTGGGCAGTCACCGAGCCGATGTTGATGATCGTGGGGCAATCCGATTGCCGCAGCAGCTTCAGCGACCGCTTGCACAGCACGAAAGGCGCCTTCACATTCAGTGCCATGATTTTGTCGAAGGCTTCGTCACTGGTCTCTTCAAAGGGACAGTTCAGCGCCATGCCGGCGTTGTTCACCAGCACGTCCAGGCCCCTGAAGTGCCCCTCCATGATGTGCATGATGTCGTCGATGCCCCGGGCGGTGGTGATGTCGGTGGGCAGCACCAGCATGTCCAGGGGACGGCCGGTCAGCGCCGCTGTGCGCATCAGCTTGTCGGCGCTGCGCCCCACCAGGGCCAGCTTCATGCCCTCCTCGGCCAGCCGCAGCGCGATGGCCCGGCCGATGCCGCTGCCCGCGCCGGTGATCAGCGCGCGCTTGCCGTTCAGGTCTACGGTCTTCAGCATGGTCATACCTCCCTCACGAAAGCCCCGGCTTGTACAGGCAGGGCAGCACTTCAATATTCAGCGATTGCAGGAACGACAGTCCCGCGTCGTACAGGTCCGGGCGCTCCAGGTGCTCCGGCGCGTGGGCGTCGAAGCCGATGATGGCCTTGACGGGGTACTGGGCGGCGATTTCCCAGAACCGGGGGCAGGGATAGCCCAGCTTGTCCAGCTCCTGCATGCGGGCGTGGTACTGAATGCCCAGCAGGTTGTATTCCAGCGGTATGTCCAGCGCCACGGCGGCCTGGCAGATGTCCCGGCTGGCGGCGACGCAGTCGGCGTCAAAGGCGTCATAGACGTGGCAGAACAGGTCCGGATGGGCCACGTAGTCGAAGATCCCCGTCCGCATGCCGGCGATGGTTCGCTCGGCGTAGCGCCGCACGTGCGCTGGCCGGGTGCAGCGCCCGAAGTAGAAGCCGCCGCCGTTGGAAAATACGGCGTGATCCCCCTCGTCCGTGGCGTCGTAGTGGTTGCCCAGCAGCACGTAGTCCAGGCATTGCGCCTTCAGGTCCCTCAGCCAGCCGAACCAGGCGGGGAAGGCCTCGCACTCCAGCCCCACGGGGATCATGATCTGCCCGGCGTACTTCCTACGCAGGGCCAGCACCGTGTCCAGGTAGCCGGGGAACTGGTCCCAGCGCATGCGCATGTCGCTGACGAAGCCGCTGGTGTAGGGCCAGGGCGTGTGGTCCGAAAAGCCCAGCACCGAAAAACCGGCCCCGATGGCCCGGCGCACGTATTCCTCCTCGTTTCCCTGGGCGTGCATGCAACGCCAGGTATGGGTGTGGTAGTTGACCAGCAAGCGCCCGCCGTCGAGTTCCATGCCTTCTCACCCCTTGCAAACAGTGTGCTTTCATTATATATCATCCGGATCGAGCTGTCGCCGGTGATGCTGTTATTTTTCGGGGAGGGAAGCCCGAATGATTTGTGCAGAGCTGTAACCATCACACAATGTTAAATCCCTCCCCCGGACGAACGCGCCTTGACATTTGCAGCGGGTATGCGGTATAATAAACCCTGCCGTGGAGGTGTATCGAAGTGGTCATAACGGCCCTGACTCGAAATCAGGTGACGGGCAACCGTCCGTGGGTTCGAATCCCACCGCCTCCGCCAAAAGTCAGCCCCCCTTTGTGGGGGCTGAACTTTTTGGCGATGGCGATGGGATAAACGAATTCACTTGACGAAGTCAGTGGACTCGATGGCTCACCCGAAACCCTATCTCACCTGCCCATCTCCCCGGACGATGTACTTGTAGGTGGTCAGCTCCTCCAGGCCCATGGGGCCTCGGGCGTGGAGCTTTTGGGTGGAGATGCCCATCTCGCAGCCCAGGCCGAACTCGCCGCCGTCGGTGAAGCGGGTGGAGCAGTTCAGGTAGACTGCGGCGCTGTCAACGCCCCTTGAAAAGGCGTCCAGCACGGCGGGATCGCGGGAGACGACGGCCTCGCTGTGGCCGGTGGAGTGTTTCGCGATGTGGGCGATGGCTTCCCCGGCGCTGTCTACGACGCCCACGGCCAGTATGTAGTCCAGGAATTCGGTGTCGAAGTCCTTTTCCCCGGCGGCCTTGCCGGGGATGATGGCCGCGGCCTCGGGGTCCAGGCGCAGCTCGACGGGGTTGAGGCCCCGTGCCCTGCGCTCGTCCACCAGCCGCTTTTTCAGCTTCGGCAGGAATTCGGCGGCGATATCCCGGTGCACCAGCAGCACCTCCTCGGCGTTGCACACCGAGGGACGGCTGGTCTTGGCGTTTTCGATGATGTTCAGCGCCATGGCCTGGTCGGCGGCAGAATCCACGTAGACGTGGCAGATGCCGGTGCCGGTCTGGATGCAGGGCACCTTGGCGTTTTCGGTGACGGCCTTGATCAAACCCGCGCCGCCCCGGGGGATCAGCAGGTCCACCAGGCCCACGGCCGTCATCAGGTCGGTCGCGCTCTGGCGGGTGGTGTCCTGCACCAGCTGCACGAGCTGAGCGGGCAGGCCGACGCGCTCCAGGCCGGATTGCAGGGCCTCGACGATGGCGTCCGCGGAATTGAAGGCCTCCTTGCCGCCCCGCAGCACGCAGGCGCTGCCGGCTTTCAGGGCCAGCGCCGCCGCGTCGCTGGTGACGTTGGGCCGGCTTTCGTAGATGATGGCGATCACACCCATGGCCACCCGGGTGCGCTCGATCACCAGGCCGTTGGGGCGCTCCACGCGGCTGATCACCGCGCCGACGGGGTCGGGCAGCGCCGCCACCTCGCGGATGCCGTCGGCCATGGCCTTGATGCGGTCCTCGGTCAGGCGAAGCCGGTCCAGCATGACCTCGCTGATGTGGCCCCGGGCGGCGGTCATGTCCAGCAGGTTCGCGGCCAGTATGTCTCCGGCATTCTCCAGCAGCGCGTCCGCCATGGCGTTCAGCGCGGCGTTTTTCCTGTCGGTATCGGCGTTCTGCAGCGCAGGCCACGCGGCGCGGGCGGCGCGAAGGATTTCGATGGTGGTCATGAGATATGCCTCCTATATTTTCAACTTCCTCTTTATCTTCTTCTTCACCTTCGGCCAGTACAAAGCCGCGCCTTTGCACAGGCGGGCGGGGGAGATGAAGCGACTGGCCTCGATCTGTCCCCAGGGCGGCAGCTTCGCCACGGCGGCGTCCAGGGGAGCGTCGGTGCGGGCGGGGTCTTCGGCGTAGATGTGCTTCAGGCCGTTGACATTCAGGAAATCCACGAAATGCGCAAAGCGCCGGTCGTGGCCCTCCAGAACCCGGGCAAAGTCTGTGCGCTCGTAAAGGTCCCGCAGGTCGGTGCCTTCGTCGATTTGGCCAGCCGGGATGAAGGGAATGTTGTGGTAGCGGCACAGCTCCTCGGTGCGGGTGTCGATGGTAAAGACCAGCGCTGGGGTCCCCGCCAGCACGGCGGCGATGTTCCCGTGGATCCGGCAGCCGACGCTCAGCCGCTGCCGGGACATGAACTGTATCCAGGCGTGGGCGCTGGCGAAGCCCACCGCGTGGCCGCCGCGAATCTCGGGGTCGCTGCGCCGGGTGGGGTACAGGCCGGTGTCATCCATGCCCCGGCGGTACTCGTAGTGGATCGGCAGGCCGTAGTACAGCATGGACATCTCCTCCACCCGCTGGAACAGCAGGCGGTAGCGGGGGAATTGATTTTAGGTGACCTTCATGAAGCGGAACAGGCTTTCCGGCTGCTCCTTGCGGTAGTTGATGCTGATGGGCGCGTCGGCGTCGAGGGGCTTTGGCTGCGGGGCGATGAGGCGCGCGCCCCGGGAATACATCGAGGGACAGCCGATCACCGTGAAGTGGCGCTCGGGGGTATAGCCCAGCTTTTTCAGGTATTCCCCGGTCAGCTCGCCCCGCAGGCCGAGCAGCGCGGAGTGGTCCAGCACCGCGTCCACGAAGGCCCGGGTGCTGTCGTCGAAGGGAAAGCCCTGCTGGATGTCCGCGGCGCTGTCCGCCTGCAGGCCCACGCCCATGACCACGCAGGGGATCTTCAGCCTGCGCACGAAGGCGGTGAGGTTGCCCATCAGGTTGAACCCCACCCGGAAGTTGTTGGCCATCGGCAGCACGACGCATTCGCATTCGGCGTTGATTCGCTCGATGTCCGCGTCGGCGAGGTCGCCCAGGTGCAGAAAGCGGCTTTCAAATTCGGCGCCGTCGGTCATCATCGTGCGATAGGCCCCGTATTGGAACAGCAGGTTGCCCGAATTGGTGGTGAACAGGTGCTCCCGGAACACGCGGTCCATCGACGGCCGGTCCAGGGGCGACATGCCCGCGTGGATGAGTATCTTGCCCATGGCTGGTAACCTCTCAATCGGCCCGGCAGGCGCGGCCGAGGAACCGCGTGCCCACCGGCTTGCCCTCGATGATATCGTAGATCCGCTTCGGCGTGGCGCCGTTGGCGATGACCATGTCGATGCCGGCCGCCCCCGCAATGCGGGCGGCGCGCAGCTTGGTGACCATGCCGCCGGTGCCCAGCGACGTGCCGTTGCCGCCGGCCAGGGCCTCGATCTCGGGGGTGATCTCCGCCACGACGGGGATGAGCTTCGCTTCCGCGTTGCCCCGGGGATCGGCGGTGTAAAGTCCCTCGATGTCGCTCAGCAGCACCAGCAGGTCGGCCTGCACCGTGGCGGCCACGATGGCCGAGAGGGTGTCGTTGTCGCCGATGACGATCTCATCGGTGGCGATGGTGTCGTTTTCGTTGATGACCGGCAGCGCGCCCAGCTCCAGCAGCCGGTAGAGCGTGTTGTGGAAGTGGGCGCGGCGGGTCTCATCCTCCACGTCGCTGCCGGTGACCAGCAGCTGGGCCACCGTGTGGTTGTATTCGGAGAACAGCCGGTCGTAGGTGTACATCAGCTCGCACTGGCCCACGGCGGCGGCGGCCTGCTTGGTGGGAATGTCGGTGGGCCGCTGGCTGAGGGACAGCTTGCCTACGCCCATGCCGATGGCGCCCGATGATACGAGGATCACCTCGTGCCCGGCATTCTTCACGTCGCTGAGCACTTTGCACAGCGCCTCCACCCGCCGGATGTTCATGTGCCCGGTGGGATGGGCGAGGGTGGACGTGCCCACCTTGACCACGATTCGCATTCAATCACCTCGTGCGCGCCTTGCGGCGCGGTTGCTTTGCCGGTATTGTAGCACAACCGGGGGCGCGGAACAAGGGGGAAAGGGGAAAGATTATTCATCCCCGGCATAGATGTGTTATACTTCCGCCATGAATTCGTCATTTGTAATGGAAGCATGGGCTGTGGTATAATGCCGGTATCAGTAGAACTGCGGGGAGGGTTGCGAGCCGTGATGAAGAAGCTTCTGTGCATTGTGGCGGCGCTTTGCCTGTGCGCTGCGGTGGCATCGGCCGAGGCGGAGCGCTTTACCCTGCGCTTTGACGAGGGGTTTGCGCTGTCATTGCCCAAGGGGTGGGTCAGCTATCCCGCCGGCGAGGGCCCGATCCGCTATGCCCTGGGGGCGGGGGACGGCACGCGCTATCTGTATATACTGATCCAGTCCACCCAGGTCGACGGCTATGACGCCATGCGCGCGGCCATAGAGGCCAACGTCGACTGCCAGAGCACGAGCCTGCTGGAATTGAACGGGCGGGAATTCGCCGCCTTTATCTCGCCGGCCCTGAACGCCAGCGGCTGCGCCACGTTCCGCGACGGCCAATTGATCACCTTCCTGTTTACACCCCAGGACGATTCCGATTTCATGCTCGAGGCCGCTCAGATCATGGCGAGCATCCGGTTCTGACCGGTCGGGCCCGATGAAATGAAAATTTCTCTCGACAAAATGTAAAAATCTTACGTCGCCCCTTGCCTGAGTCCCGTCCATGTGCTATAATCGTCGTTGCGTGATTAATCCGATGCCGGCTCCGCCGGAGGGCCGACAGTCCGATTAGAGTGAGGTGAAAACCATGAAGGAGAACATCCATCCGAATTACGGCAAGGCGGTGGTCCGTTGCGTCTGCGGCGAGACCTTCGAAACCGGTTCCGTGAAGAAGGAGATGCGCGTTGATATCTGCTCAAAGTGCCATCCCTTCTACACTGGCAAGCAGAAGCTGGTTGACACCGGCGGACGTGTGGATCGCTTCAAGAAGCGCTACGGCATGTAGGCAAACGAGCATCGGCAGGGCCATCCCTTGCCGATGCTTTTGCCGTATATGCGCGCAGCCCCACCGACAAAAGGATCGGCGCGAAACGCGCCGGTCCTTTTGTAAATTAGGAATCAGGGATGAGGAATTGTCATTGAAATCCTGGCGGATTTCGTAAATTTGATCATTCTATATCCAAAGGAATCCGCAAGGATTCCCACTGCCATTCCTCATTCCTAATTCCTCACTCCTCATTTATCCAAACAGGTGTGCTATGCCAAACAACGATACGATTAATATCCACGCCACCCCCGTCGCGGAAGGCGTGCGCATACAGGTGGGCAACGCCACGGCCTTTGCCGTCCGCCAGGAGAGCAAGGACGTGGCCCTGCGCCTGCGACGGGAATACCACCCCGCCCAGGACGCCATGGAGCGCGTACCGTTCCTGCGGGGCATACTGCGGCTGGTGCTCAGCGTGGCGGACTTCCTGGACGGCGTGGCGGAATCGGCCCAGCTGATGCCCCAGCAGATCGTCAGGGGCACCCGCTTCGAGCAGCGCTTTGCCGAGCTGTTTCGCATTCGCCCCACGTCGCTGGTAGCCGCGGGCAGTGCGCTGGCGATACTCCTGCTGATCGGGGGGCTGGTGATTGCCGGTCCCTGGGCGCTGGTGAAGTGGGTGCTGCCCCGCTTCGAGCTGTCCCGCACCGCCATCAATGCCGTGGCCTGCGTCACACGGGTGCTGTGTATGCTGCTGTGCGCGGTGGTGATTCCCCGGCTGCGGCTGGTGGGCCGCTTCGCCATGTACCGGGGGGCCATCAACAAGGTGCTGAACGCCGCCCCCGGGAAGGATGGCCACATTCTCCAGGAGGCCGCCGAGCGCGCCAGCTTTATCTCCCGCCGCAGCGACGCCGCCTTCATACTGGAGGTGCTGATACTGTCGGTGATCGCCTTCGCCTTGATCCGCACCTTCACTTTGCCGGTGCAGGTGCTCGTGCGCGCGCTCACCGTGCTGGCCATCGCCGCCGTTCTCAACGAACCCCTTCGCCTGCTCGAAGCCGCCAGGCCCGGTCCCGTGGTCAACGCGCTGCTGGGGCCCCATCTGTTGCTGGAGCGTTGCCTTGTGCGCCGTGCCCATCCCCAGATGGTGGAGGTGGCGGTGTACGCTTTCAACGCGGCGAAGGAAAACAATAAAACGAGGTAACTCATGATCATCTCCGAATGGCTGAAGCATGCCCGCGACCGACTTACGCAAACCAATTGCCCTGACCCCGATATCGACGCCCGGTGGATCGCCGAGGACGCCCTTGGCATGACCCGGCAGGCGCTGGTCTTTGAAGGCGACCGGGCCATCTCCCGGCACCAGCTGTACAGGCTGGAGGCGATGCTGGACCGCCGCGCGGCGGGCGAGCCGGTGCAGTACATATTGGGCAGCGCCGACTTCATGGGCCTGCGCTTCCGGGTGGACGGCGCCGTGCTGATCCCCCGCCAGGATACCGAGACCCTGGTGGAGGCGGCGCTGATCGAGCTGCGCCAGCGCCCGGGCAGCCCGGCACTGCTGGATCTGTGCGCAGGCAGCGGATGCGTGGGCCTGAGCCTGGCTTCGCTGGCCCCTCACGCCCGCATCACGCTGGCCGACATCAGCCCCGAGGCGCTGGAGGTCGCCCACGCCAACCAGAAGGACCTGGGCGTGAAGGCCGAGCTGAGGCAGGGCGACCTGTTCAACGCCGTGGGCCGGGAGCGGTTCGACATCATCGCGTCCAATCCGCCCTACATCCCCACCGGCGCGCTTTCCGGCCTCCAGCGGGAAGTGCGCTTCGAGCCGCGCATCGCCCTGGATGGCGGCCCGGACGGCCTGGACTTCTATCGCCGCATCGCCGAAGGCGCTGCCGACCACCTGAACCCCGGCGGCGCGATCTTCCTCGAGGTCGGCATCCACGAGGCCCGGCCTGTCCTCGATCTCGTCAAGGCCCATCTTCCCTGCGCCGAAGCCGGAACTGTCAGGGACCTGAACGGGATCGAGCGGGTCGTATTCGGGAAAATGAAATAAAGGAGCCCAACATGTCTGCATCGTACAATGAACAACAGCGCATCGCCGCCCAGCTGGAAGCCATCCAGGGGCGGTTTGAGGAGCTTTCGATACGCATCACGCTGCCGGAGGTCATCGCGGATACGGCACTGTTCACGACCCTGATGCGCCAGCACAGCGAGCTTTCCGAGCTGAACGACGTGGCCGTGGCCTACAAAAAGCTGCTGGACGACATCGAAGGCGCGAAGGAGATGCTTTCCGACCCGGACATGGCCGAGCTGGCCCGGGAGGAGCTGGACGAGCTGGAGCCGAAGCTGGACGAGGCCACCCGGGCCGCCCGCATCGCCCTGCTGCCCAAGGACCCGGATGACTATAAGAACGCGGTCCTCGAGGTCCGCGCCGGGGCCGGCGGCGACGAGGCAGGGCTGTTCGGGGCGCAGCTGCTGCGCATGTACAGCCACTATGCCGACAGCCAGGGCTGGAAGGTGGAAATGATCGAGGACGGCTCGACCGAGCTGGGCGGCCTGAAGGAATCCGTGGTGCTGATCTCTGGCAAGAACGTGTTCCAGAAGCTGAAGTTCGAATCCGGCGTGCATCGGGTCCAGCGGGTGCCCGTCACCGAATCCTCCGGCCGCATCCACACCTCCACCGCCACGGTGGCCGTGCTGCCCGAGGCCGAGGACGTGGAGGTGGAGATCAACCCGAACGACCTGCGCATCGACACCTACCGGGCCTCCGGCGCCGGTGGCCAGCACGTCAACCGCACTGACTCCGCCGTGCGCATCACCCACATTCCCACCGGCCTGGTGGTCACCTCCCAGGACCAGCGCAGCCAGATCCAGAACAGGGAAAAGGCCATGCGGGTGCTGAAGTCCCGCCTCTACGACCTCCAGCGCGAACAGCAGGCCGGCGAGTACGCCGACAAGCGCCGCGTCCAGGTGGGCACCGGCGACCGCAGCGAGCGCATCCGCACCTACAACTTCCCCCAGGGCCGCGTCACCGATCACCGCATCGGGCTGACCCTTTACAAGATCGACGAGATCATGGAGGGACACCTCGACGAGATCATCGACGCCCTGACCCTTGCCGAGCAGACCGCAATGCTGAATGAACAGGGGTAAATACTGATTTATCGGGCCTATGGAAAGGGGGAGCCCTATCGGCCCTTCGGGCCACTTCTCCACGGGCCTACCGGCCCCATCGACAGGGGTCTGCCGACCCGTTCTCGCTGAAAACTCTCCATCGGAGAGTTTTCCGGGTGCTCGAACCACTGAAAACAGTCCACTGGACTGTTTTCCGGGCGCTCGATGCCACTGCGGTGGGGAAGCTAAAGCGCCGGTTGCCACGCGCAATATAAGCTTCCCCACCGCAGTGGGGAAGTACCCGCGCCCTAAAGGACTTGCTTCGCTGCGTAGCGGGGGATAGGGCTCCCCCTCTCCCCGCCAAATCATTATTTACCGAAAGGAGCATCTGCCATGCCCATCACCGTCCGCCCTGCGACGAAAAACGACATTCCCGCCCTCATGGCCCTGCTGGTGCAGGTGAACATGGTGCACCACAACGGCCGGCCCGACCTGTTCAAGGGGCCGACCACGAAGTATACCGAAGCCGGGCTCTCGGCCATACTCGCCGATCCCGCCACCCCGGTGTTCGTCGGCGTGGACGAATCGGGCCGGGTGCTGGGCCACGGCTTCTGCGTGATGCAGCACAGCGGCGGCCAGCTGATGGAGGAACACGATACCCTGTACATCGACGACATCTGCGTGGATGAATCCGCCCGGGGCCTGGGCGTGGGCCGCGCCCTCTACGGGCACATCCTCGCCTATGCGCGGGAAAAGGGCTGCTACAACGTCACCCTGAACGTCTGGACCTGCAACCCAGGCGCGATGAAATTCTACGAAAAGCTGGGCCTGAAGCCCTATAAGGTCGGAATGGAGACGATTTTATATAATGAGGAATTAGGAATGAGGAATTAGGGATTATTGTTGAAATCCTGACGGATTTCCTGGATCTGGAATATCGTCATCCCATAATTCAAAGGAATCCGCAAGGATTCCCACCGCCATTCCTCATTCCTCATTCAAAAGAAGGAGCCGATCACCTTGCAAACGCAACTTCTCCCCGTTACCCCCGAAAGCCTCGCAGAAGCCGGCGAGTTGATCCGTTCGGGCGCGCTGCTGGCCTTTCCCACCGAGACCGTGTACGGCCTGGGGGCGAACGCCCTGGATGCCGCCGCGGTGAAGCGCATATTCGAGGCGAAGGGCCGTCCCGGGGACAACCCGCTGATCGTACACATCAGCGCGATCGACCAGCTTTCTGCGCTGGCCGCCTGCGCTCCGGGGCCGGCGGCGCAAAAGCTGATGGCCGCCTGCTGGCCCGGGCCGATGACGCTGATCTTTCCAAAGTCTGCCGCCGTGCCCGCCGAGGTCACCGCGGGGCTGGACACCGTGGCGATACGCTATCCCGCCCACCCGGCGGCCCGGGCCCTGATCGACGCTGCCCGACGCCCCATCGCGGCGCCCAGCGCCAATCGCTCCGGCAGGCCCAGTCCCACCACCGCCGCCCACGTGTTGGAGGACATGGACGGCCGCATCCCGCTGATCCTTGACGGCGGTCCCTGTGACGTGGGCCTGGAATCCACCGTCATCGACGTCACTGGCGACGTCCCCCGCATACTGCGCCCCGGCGGGGTCACCCCCGAGCGCGTGCGGGAAATCTGCGGCGGCGTGGCTGTGGACGACGCCGTGCTGCGCCCGCTGCGTGCGGGCGAGAAGCCCCGAAGCCCCGGCATGAAGTACCGCCACTATGCGCCTGCGGGGGCGCTGACCGTCGTGCAGGGTGAGGAAAGCGCCGTGATCGCGGCCATTCGCCGCCTCTACGACGATGCCCTTGCCCAGGGCAAGCATCCCCTCATACTGGCGCTGGATGCCCATATCCCCGCCTATGGCGATCGGCGCACGCTGTCCCTGGGCGCTGATGCCAAGGCCATGGCCCGATCGATGTTCGCCCGCCTGCGGGAGGCCGACGGGCTGGGCGCGGACGTCCTGTTCTCCGAGGCCATCGCCACTGACGGCGTGGGACTCGCGGTGATGAACCGCCTTGAGCGCGCAGCCGGTTTTTGTGTCAAAAATTTGTAATAATTAACACTTATATAGCCACATGATTTCCGGTTCGTGATATTATATCTGCCAAGGATTTCTAAAGGAGGAATTTCTTATGCTTAAGTCTGTTTCCAAGATTCTCGCTACCGCACTGGCTCTCATGCTGGTCGTAGCTTCCATCGCCTGTTTGGCCGAGACCAGGCAGGTCCGCGAGCTCGACGGATATGAGCCGATAGACAGCGAGAGCCACTACGCCATTTACACCGTCTGGGAAGGCGAAGCCACCGAGGATGGCGGCATCAGCTCCGGCAAGATCGTGGACGAGGTCAGCGAAGTCGAGCCTCATGAATTCGACAAAGATGGCGTCTGCGTTCTGTGCGGCTATGAGTTGCCCGTGATCCCCGTGGGTGGCGACGACGACGATGACGACGACGATACCACCACTACCACCAAGACCGCCGACACCACCGAGACCACCGAGACCGCCGACACCACCGAGACCACCGAGACCACCGAGGCCGCTGAGCAGTTCACCAATGCTTCCGGCATCACCGTGGCTGTGGGCGCTCCCGCTGCCGAGACCCTGAAGCAGGTCTTCGCCGCGATCCCCGCCAACACCGAGGTTTCTTTCGATGGCGTGGATAAGGAGGTTGCTGACGCGCTGATCGCCGCGCTCAACGAGGGTGCTACCCCCGCCGAGCTGCTGGAGATCCTGGCGAACTTCCCCACCCAGCTCATCGATGGCGTTCCCTGCTACGTCGTGACCATTTCCTACACCGACGCGGCCGGCACGCCCGTGACCGAGAACTACGCCTTCAGCACTGCCGATGGCACGCTGGTCAAGGTGTTCTGATCGAGGTTTGACAAAGCAATGCCCCCATCCCAAGCGGATGGGGGTTTGCTTTGTCAATGGGAGGAGAAAGTCGGATTGTAACTGTGAACGTGTCCGTAGGGGCGATTTCCAATCGCCCCCACAAGGTATGTACACAGAAACAGTTACGTCAGATCGATATCGGTCAACGGAAACGGCATCAGATCGCCATCACACAGCAGCCGACGGGGGTATCCTTCGTGATTTCGACTTTGTTGGGCAATCGCGTCGCCCCTGTGAGGTGGACGAACCCGGCTTCGTCGGTGATTTTGAAGTGGCAGTAGCGGTTTTTAAAGTGCATGGCGATGGCGCAGCGGGGTTTGAAGGTATCGATCAGCTTTACTGCCGTGGGGGTGTCGATGGTAAAGGTGCCGCCGATGGGGATCAGCATCACGTCCAGGTTTGAAAGGGCGGCCTTCTGTGCGTCGGTGTCGGGCATGTGGCCCAGGTCGCCCAGGTGGGCGACGCGAAGGCCGTCGGCCTCGATCAGGTGGATCAGGTTCTCGCCCCGCTTCGCGCCCTTCGCGTCGTCGTGGAAGGCGGGCACGGCGGTGATCCTCGCGCCGCAAACCTCGCGGACGCCGGGGGTGTTCAATATGACGGGATCGCCGTCGACAGCCTGGAAATAGTTGTGGTCGAAATGTCCGTGGCTGGACAGGATCGCGTCGGCCCGCACGTGCAGCGGGGGATAGCCCACGGTGTCGTCGTAGGGGTCGGTGACGACGGCGCCGCCGGGCAGCGTCAGTTCAAAGCAGGAATGGCCGAGCCATTTGAGTTTCATCGGTTTTGCACCTCCAATTCGTGGTCGAGCAGCGCGCAGGCGTACAGCCCGCCGCCGAGGGTCGGTTCGCTTGGATCCATGGCGTTCAGCCGCAGGCAGGCCGCCGCCCGCTGGCGCAGCTTCCGGTCGAAGCGGGCCGCGCCGTCCCCGCCGTCCAGGCAGCGCATGCCAAAGGCGAACAGCTTCAGGCTCTCGCCGTCGGGGTCGCGCCCCCGAAAGCGGGAAAGGCTTTGGCAGAGGTCGTCCGGCGGCTCGGGGCAGGCCGCCTCCAGCCGGGAAAGCCAGATCCCGGCGGGCCAGAGCCTCAGCAGCCCGCCGCTGACGGCGCAGTAGAAGCCTGCCTCGAACAGCAGCCCGGCCCAGTCCATCCGGTCGCCGAATCGGGGGGCGTCGGTGACGAACAGCGCGTCGCCCCGATCCCGCCGCAGGAAGGCTCCCCCGGGCAGCGCCGCCGCTGCCGCCGTCCGCAGCATTTGCGCCAGGCTATGCATAGGCCTTCAGCGCCTCGGGCAGGGCGTTCACCAGGTCCGACGCGCACATGCCCCGCGCGCCCGCCCTTTCCTGGGCCAGCTCGCCCGCCCGGCCATGGATCTCGCTGGCGAAGGCGGCGCATATCGCCAGGTGGATGCCGGTCATGGGGGTGCCCATGGCGGCGTACTGGGCCATCAGGCCGCCGGTCAGCCCGGTCAATGCGTCGCCGCTGCCGCCCTTGGCCATGCCCGCGCAGCCGCTGGCGCTGAGCCAGTTCACGCTGCCCACCGGGATGACGCTGGTCGCCCCCTTCAGCAGCGCCTGGCAGCCCAATGCATTGAGCGCCAGCGCGTCGGCCAGCGGGTCGGACAGGGGACGGCCCAGCAGCCGCGCGGCCTCGCCGGGGTGGGGGGTGATCAGGTGATGGGGGCGGAGCAGGGCCTTCAGGGCGTCATCCGCCGCAATCAGGTTCAGCCCGTCGGCGTCAAACAGCGTGGGGAGCCCACATTCAAGGAGCAGCTTCAGCACCTGAGGCGCGGCCCTGCGGGAGAGCCCGCAGCCGCAGGCTACGGCGTGCTTGCCCATCAGTGCGTATCTCAGGACCTCTGCGGCCTCTGGGACGATGGCCCCGTCCCGCTCCGGCAGCGGTATCGCCATGGCGCAGGGGGCCAGCGACTGCAAGATGGGCACGATGGACGCCGGGCAGGCCACCGTGATCAGTCCCGCTCCCGAGCGCAGCGCCGCCCTGGCGCACAGCGCCGCCGCCCCCGCCATGCCCACAGAGCCCGCCACGATCAGCAGGTGCCCGTTGTTGCCCTTGTGGGCGTTGCGGGGCTTGCCGGGCAGGCCCGCGGCGACGTTCTTCGCCTCGATGAGCCGGGCCATATCCTCGGGGAAGAAGGCCTCGGGGATGCCGATGTCCTCGACCTCGATTTTCCCGCACACATCCAACCCGTCGGCCAGGCGGTGGCCGGTCTTTTCAAACTGGAACGTGACCGTCAAATCCGCTGTCACACAGGGCTCGAAGACCGCGCCGGTGAGGCCGTTCAATCCCGACGGGATGTCCACGGCCACCACCTTCGCGCCGAGACGGCGGTCGGCGTTCATGCGCCGGATCAATTCGGCGGCAGCGCCTTCCGGCGAGCGGGACAGGCCCGTGCCGTACAGCGCGTCCACCCAGACGTCCGGCGCGGCTGCTTCGGCGTCCGGGGGCAACTCCGGGATGCCCATCGCCAGGGCCAGTTCCCGGTTTTTGATGGCGTCCGGGGCCCTGGGCGGGGCGGCGGGGAACAGGGCGCACTTTCCGCCGATCCTCGCGTACATCCTGGCGCAGGCGTAGCCGTCGCCGCCGTTGCCGCCGGGGCCGCAGGCGAAGTAAACGGTCCGCTCCAGCCCGAAATGGCGGGCAACGGCCGCGTTCAGCGCCCGGGCCGCCCGCTCCATCAGATCAATGGAAGGGGTGCCGGTTTCGGCAAAATAGCGCCCTTCCATGTCGCGCATCTGCAGTGGGGTAATGAGTGACTTCATATCCAATTCCTCATTCCGCATTCCTCATTTCTGACTCCAAGACGGCTGTCGCCGCGGCCATGCCGGCCTCGTGGGTGATGGACACCCAGACGGTGAAGCGCTCGCCGCACAGCGCCCGGGCGCGGTCCAGGGCCTTGCCGCTCAGGGTGCAGCGGGGGCAGCCGGCAGCGTCGGGGGTGATCTCGATGTCCGACAGCTCGATGCCGACCAGGCCCGTGCCCAGGGCCTTTGATACGGCTTCCTTGGCGGCGAACAGCCCCGCGGCGATCTCGCCCCGGCGGATGCCGGAGGCGGCGCGTATGCGTTCGACCTCTGCGGCGGCAAACACCCGATCCACGAAATGGGACCGCTCGATGGCCTTTTTCATGCGCTCGATCTGGCACAGATCCAGCCCGATGCCCGCGATCACGGCGATTCCCCCTTTTTATCGTATACACGTACAAACCCGGCGGAATTGAGACTTCCCGTTTAATATTATAGCACATGTGGGGCGATTTGGACAGTTTTTCTTGTCAATCGGGGTGTGAAAAGGTATACTATTATAGATGATATAAGGGGGGACTTCTGATTTGTCGCAGCGCGACAAATCAGAAGTTGAGGTTTTAGGTTTTAGGGGTTAGGGGATGATGAAATCCTTACGGATTTCTTAGATTCAAGGGGCCGAAAGGCGATGAATCCTCTGTCATTTCCATTGAATCAAACAAATCCCGTGGCCGAAGGCCTAGCGAAGCGTTAAGGAAATACCGCACAATACGGCCTCGATTTACCGCCAGTAAACCTTCGAAATCTGCAATTGCATCTGTCGAAAAATTCACTCGCCAGCTGACCACCTTAATTGCGCGGTATTTCCTTAAGGGATTTGAACCATCCCCTAAACCTAACCCCTAAAACCTAATCCCTAAATTCTGCCACAGGAGGTCACGCCATGCAGGTTACACAGCGTTTCGCCCAGCTTCTGACGAAGAACGTGGGCAAGGTCATCGTGGGCAAGGAGGACGCCATAGGGCTGATGATGGTGGCCATACTGTGTCGGGGGCACGTGCTGATCGAGGACGTGCCGGGGGTGGGCAAGACCACGCTGGCCAGCGCGCTGGCGCGTTCGCTGGACTGCTCGTTCAAGCGCATTCAGTTCACCCCGGACATCACCCCCAGCGACATCACCGGCTTTTCCATCGCCAACTTCAAGACCGGAGAGCTGGAATACCGGCCGGGCATGATCATGAGCCAGATCGTGCTGGCGGACGAGATCAACCGCACCTCGCCCAAGACCCAGTCGTCGCTGCTGGAGGTGATGGAGGAGGGCCAGGTGTCCGTGGACGGCGTGACCTACGCCATGCCCCGGCCCTTCATCGTGCTGGCGACCCAGAATCCGGTGGACTTCGTGGGCACCTATCCGCTGCCCGAGGCCCAGCTGGACCGCTTTTTCATGCGGGTGTCCATCGGCTACCCCACGCCCCAGGAGGAGGCAGAGATCCTGGAGCGCTACACCACCGGCCAGCGCCCGATGGAGGACCTGAAGCCCATCTGCACCAGCGCCGACATCCTCCGGCTCCAGCAGGAGGTGGAGAAGGTCTACGCCGCGAAGGAGCTGCGGGTGTACGTCTCCGCCATCGCTGCCGCCACGCGAAAGAGCGGGGCGCTGCAGCTGGGGGTTTCCACCCGCGGGGCGATATCCCTGCTGCGGGCGGCCCAGGCCTTCGCGCTGCTGGACGGGCGCGACTTTGTGAAGCCCGACGACGTGCAGCGCATGGCCGAGCCCGTGCTGGCCCACCGCCTGGTGCTCTCGCCCGAGGCCCGCATGCGCAACATGACCGCGCAAAGGGTCTTGAACAATGTGATGGGCAACGTGCAGGTGCCGGTGAAAGCGAAATGAGGAATAGTATTCCCCGCCTTGTGGGGTTTTCACTGGTGATGGCCGCGATGCTGGCCGCGGGGCTGAGCACGGGTACGCGGCTGTACTACCTGATATTTTACGCCCTGCTGGCGCTTTTGCTGCTGGCCGCTGTGTCCGTGGGATGGACGCTCATTACGCTGCGGGTGACGCTGAAGGGCGTCGCGGCCCGGGTGGAGCGGGGCGAGCGCATCCCGGCGGTGTTCACCGTGCGCTACGCCTGTCCGCTGCCGGTGTCGGCGATACAGGTGCGCCTCAGCGTGCCCTCGGCCCTGGCGCCGAACCAGGCGGTGAACGTCTCCTGCCCACCCTTTACGCGCCGTACCTTTCGCCAGGTGATCGAATGCCCCCACCGGGGGGTGTACGAGGTGGGCGTGACGCGGGTATTTGTCACGGACGCCTTCGGGCTGATCTGCCTGGGGCGTCGGCCGGGAACGCGGCTTGTGAAGCTGGAGGTGGCCCCGCGGGCCAGAGCGGCCCAGTCCCTGAGGTTGAGTGCCTCCGACCAGGGCCCCCAATCGATCCGGCGGGCGGCGGAGGACAACGCCTCGCCCTCGGATGTGCGGGCCTGGCAGGAGGGGGATGAGCTGAAAAAGGTGCACTGGAAGCTGTCCCTGCGCAGGCGGGCGTTGCAGGTGCGCACCTATGAGGAGACGGCCCGGCCCGACACCCTCGTCATTCCCGACCTGCAGCAGGTCACGGCCCTGCGGGATATGCAACTGACCCTCGAGGACTGCGTCTGCGAGGCGGCGCTCGGGGCAGCCAGGGCCCAGCTTCGCGCCGGCGACCCGGTGCGCATGCCCCTGGTGGCGGCCCAACCCCGGGAGATCGCGGGCCAGTTTCCCGCCGACATTCCCGCCTTTGCCGAAGCCATGCTGCGGGTCAGGTTCGACAGCCCCTACGGCTATGAGCAGGTGCTGACGCTGATGCTGGCCCGCTTCCAGCGCACTGGCGGCGCGGTGCTTGTGACTGCGCGGCTGAACACCCGCATCGCCGACATGGCCCTGCGGATGCAGCAGTCCGGCGTGGCCACCCGCCTGGTGTGGGTCTCCGACGACGACCGCGACGAATCCATGACCCTGATCGAACGGCTGAAGATGGGCGGGGTCAGGGCGGAGCGAATGGACCCGTGGGACGAGGGAAATGAGGAATGAGGAATTGGGAATGGATGGCGGCGGATTGCGACACGAAGTCAGCCCTTTAGGGCAGCCGCGGGAATGACCCGGCAATCCCTAATCCCTCAGAATAAACGAAAGGTGACATGACAGATAACCGTATGAACAAGAACCTGACCAACAGGGCCCGGCTGGACCGGTCGACGATCGCGGCGGTGCTGGCGCTGCTGTTCGCGGGAAGCGCGACGGCGGTGGCCGCCTCGGCGCTGGGGGTGGCGGCGTCGGCGCCGGGGCTGTACGAGGCGGCGCTGGTCGCCGTGGCGCTCTGCGTGGCGGGCCAACTCACCGGCGGCGCGATCATCGCGTCGCTGGGCTTTGTCGCGGTCGCCGGGCTGTATCTGACCACCCACGGGGCGGGGCTTGCGGGGCTGCGGGAGCTGTTCGCCCAGTGGTCGGGACAGGTCGCCGAGTCCGCCGGCGCGGCGGAGGGGGGACGGCTGCTGCTGACCTGCGCCAGCTTCACCTTCGGGGTCTTGTTCTTTGTGCTTCTGAGCCACAACGAGTTCGTCAGCGTGGCCATCGTGCTGCTGCTGGCGGTGCTGGTGGCCTGCCACGCCATGTCCCAGTCGGCTTCGCTGGGCGCGGCGGTGCCGGGGCTGGTCGCCGCCGCCGCGGCCTTTGCCCTGACCGGCGGCGTGCAGCGGGATTTTTCGGCGCTTCGGGTGCTGCTGCCGGCGGTGCTTGCGCTAGCGCTGGCCCTGGCGCTGGTGCCGGGGGGCCGGATGACCTGGAGGCCGCTGGAGGACGCCGCCGAGCGCGTGCGGAACATGTTCGAGCAGTACTTCCGCTTTACCCATGAGCGCATCGCCTTTTCCATCAACGAAGAGGGCTACGACCACGCCGGCGAGGTGGGAGACGCGGTGGTGTCGATGCTGGGCGGGCCGGCGACGCCCCACACCGATCCGGTGATGGCGGTGCATACGGATGCCGACGTGCTGCTGCGCGGCGCGATCCGCACGGCCTACACGGGCTATTCATGGGTGGACAACGTGCCCAAGAGCCGCTTCCTGTACTACGATCTGACCCACCGGGTCACCCGTGAGCGGCTGTTCATCCCTCCGGCGGCGCTGGACGACGCGCTGCTGAAGGTGGACGTATCGGTTGAAATGCTGGACGACGGCACCAGTACGCTGTTCGTGCCGGGGATGATGGACGAATTCCGAATGGACCTGTCCACCGCCGTCTACTACAACACCGCCGGCGAGGTGTTCCTGTCCCGCGCGGTGCAGCGGGGCGACAGCTATCGCCTGCGTGCGCTGCTGCCGGAGATGGCGGACGCGCTGCGCCGGGCGGTGATCGACGGCGAGGAAGCCGGGGACGAGCGCTACCAGGATATACTGGAGCGCCACATCCAGCTGCCCGAGGGCATCGACGGCGGGGTGTACAGCCTGACGATGCGGGTCATCGACGGGGCGGAGAACCCCTGGGACCGGGCCGTGGCCATCATGAACTTCCTGCGGGAGAATATGCGCTACACCCTTCAGCCCGACACGCCGCCCCGGGGCCGGGACTTCGTGTCCCACTTCCTGCTGGACAGCCGGGAGGGCTATTGCAGCTACTATGCCTCGGCCATGGCCGTGATGGGGCGCATCGCCGGCCTGCCCACCCGGTATGTGGAGGGCTACCTGGCCCGACCCGGCGTGGAGGTGCTCACCGGCGAGAACGCCCACGCCTGGGCGGAGGTGTACTTCCGGGGCGTGGGCTGGATCCCATTCGACGCCACCGGCGGCAACAGCGGCAGCGGCAATACCGACGGCATCACGCCCCAGCCGCCGGAAGCGGGCGGCGGCGGGACGGGCGACACCGCCGAGGGCGGCGGACTGGGCTACGACGGCGATTACAATCCCGTCGGGGATGCGCCGACGCCCAGCCCGGAGCCGGACGGCGCACTGCCGCCGGAGACCCCGGAAGACACGCCGACCCCCGAGCCGGGGGAAGCGCCCGGCGGCCAGGACGAGGACGAACCCGACGGCGAACCCGACGACGCGCCACCGGAGGACGATGCCGGGGCCGACGCTCCGCGGGACGGGGCGCGGCGCGGCGGCGGGCACTGGTGGCTGCTGCTGGCGCTTGCGGTGATCGCGCTGGTCGCGGTGGCGTTCAGGTGGGTGCTGAAGCGCCTGCGCCTGAGCGACCCCGCCGCGCTGTGTGGCGGCGTGCGCAGCTACGGCGAGGCGGCGATGATACTGTACCGCGCGAACCTGACGCTGCTGGCCCACCTGGGTCAGGCCCCCACGGGCGGCGAGACGCCCGTGGCATTTGCAAGGCGGGCGGCGGAGCAGCTGAAGAACGACGACTTTGTCGCCTTTGCCACAGCCGTGTCCGATGCCGGCTACGGCAGGCAGCCCCTGAAGCGCGGAGACATCGACGCGGGCCTGCGGGCGTATGAGGGCTTTCGGAAGGCGCTGGGACTGAAGGAAAAAATACGCTTTACAGTGACGCGGATTACCCGCGGACTTGGGGATTTTGAGAGGATACCGTAGGCAACTTCTGATTTGTCGCGGAGCGACAAATCAGAACTAAAAAAGGAGGCAAACGACCATGGAAAACCAGGTATTCAGACAGAAGAGCGTCGAGCGGATCGCCTCTCCGGAGCAGCTGCAGGATTATATGCGGGTCACCACGCCCGGGGTGTGGATGGTGCTGGCGGCGGTGATCCTGCTGCTGGCCGGGCTGATCGTATCGTCGGCCTTGGTCAACGTGGAATCCAGGATCACGGAGCAGGCCGTCGTGGCGGAGGATGGCCTGATGCTGGATATCGCGCTGCCGCTTTCGCAAAAATCCCTGGTGGCCCCCGGCATGCCGGTGCGCGTGGCGGACCGGGAGGCGAAGGTCAGCATGGTCTTCCAGGCGGAGAACGAGGTCGAGGTGATCGCGGAGCTGCCGGAGGACGGCGCAAAGCTGGCCCCGGGAACCTATGACGTGGAGATCGTCACGGAGACCGTGCGGCCCATCAGCTTCCTGTTCAGCCGGGATACGGAGGAAGAATAAATGCCTGACAAGAAGATCGTGCAGCCCCTGAAGAAGGGGGTGGCGAAGGTGCCGGTGGTCATGCAGATGGAGGCGCTGGAGTGCGGCGCCGCCTGCTTGGCCATGGTGATGGCCTATTATCGCAAGTGGGTGCCCCTGGAACAGGTGCGCCTGGATTGCGGCGTGTCCAGGGACGGCTCCAACGCGAAGAACGTGATGCTGGCCGCCCGGCACTACGGCTTCGAGGTGCACGGCTACCGCATGGAGCTGGAGGCCCTGAAGGAGAACGCCACCTTCCCCTGCATCGTACACTGGAACTTCGACCACTTCGTGGTGCTGGACGGCTTCAAGGGCAACCGGGTGATATTGAACGACCCGGCCCGGGGCGTGGTGAAGCTGACCATGGCGCAGTTCGACGAGGGCTTCACCGGCGTGGTGATCACCGTGGCCCCCGGCGAGGGCTTCGAGCCCTCTGGCAAGCCCAAGAGCATGCTGGCATACGCGCGCAAGCGGCTGAAGGGCGCCGGTGCGGCGGCGGCGTTCGTGGCGCTGACCACGATCATCGCCTACCTGTTCGACATCATCAAGCCGGTGATGTCCCGCATCTTCTACGACCGGCTGCTGACCGGCCGGGACGTGGCCTGGCTGAACCCGTTCATTGCGGTGATGGCGCTGCTGTGCGCGCTGGAGCTGGTGGTGGAGTGGGCCCAGCGGGTGTACAGCCTGCGCATCGACGGCAAGATGGCGGTGATGGGCAGCACCACCTACATGTGGAAGGTGATGCGCCTGCCCATGTCCTTCTTTTCCCAGCGGCTGACCGGAGACATACTTCAGCGCCAGGCCTCCAACGGCAACATCTCCGCCGCCATCGTGAACACCGTGGCCCCGCTGGCGCTGAACACCGCCATGATGGTGTTCTATCTGGTGCTGATGCTGCGCTACAGCCCATTTCTGACGCTGATCGGGCTGGCCTCGGTGCTGGTGAATTTGGTGATGGCCCGCATCATATCGAACAAGCGCGTCAACCTGACCCGGGTGCAGCTGCGGGACGAGGGCAAGCTGGCCTCCGCCACGCTGGCGGGCATCAGCATGACCGAGACCATTCGCGCCGCCGGGGCCGAGGCGGGCTTCTTCCGCCGCTGGGCCGGCTACCAGGCCTCGGTGAACACCCAGAACGTGAAATTTTCCCACATGAGCGCCACGATGGGCATCATTCCCGCCTTCATCGGCACCGCGGCCAACTACATGGTGCTGTTCTTCGGCGTGCTGTTCGCAATGAACGGCAACTTCACCCTGGGCATGATCGCGGTGTTCCAGGGCTTCCTGAATTCGTTCATGGGCCCGGCCCGCACGCTGATCGAGGCGGGCCAGACCATACAGGAGCTGCGTACCGACATGGAGCGGGTGGAGGACGTGATGCAGTACCCCGACGACCCCTACGTGCGCGAGACCCCCGCCGGCGCAGGCGCGGATTTCGCCAAGCTGAAGGGGCACGTGGAGCTGAAGCACGTCACCTTCGGCTATTCCCCACTGGGGAGCCCCGTGGTGCAGGATTTCTCGCTGGACATCAAGCCCGGCAGCAAGGTGGCCATCGTGGGCGGCAGCGGCAGCGGCAAGTCCACGATCTCCAAGCTGATCTCAGGCCTCTACCAGCCCTGGGAGGGCGAGATACTGTTCGACGGCAAGCCCATCGGCGACATTCCCCGGGCGGTGTTCACCGGCTCGGTGGCCGTGGTGGACCAGGATATCATACTCTTCGAGGACACTATCGCCAACAACATTCGCATGTGGGACAGGAGCATCGCGGACTTCGAGGTGATCCTGGCCGCCCGGGACGCCCAGCTGCACGACGACATCATGCAGCGCCAGGGCGGCTACCAGGCCATGCTGACCGAGAACGGGCGGGACCTGTCCGGCGGCCAGCGCCAGCGCCTCGAAATCGCCCGCGTGCTGGCCCAGGACCCCTCGGTGATCATACTGGACGAGGCCACCAGCGCCCTGGACGCCAAGACGGAATACGACGTGGTCAAGGCCATCCGCGACCGCGGCATCACCAGCATCGTGATCGCCCACCGCCTCTCCACCATCCGCGACTGCGATGAGATCATCGTGCTGGAAAAGGGCGTGGCCGTGGAACGGGGAACGCACAAGGAACTGATGGCGCTCGGAGGGGCGTATTCGAGGCTGGTTGTGAGCGAGTGAGATATTAGGTTTTAGGTTTTAGGGGTTAGGTTTTAGGGGAATAGTGAGAGTGTGTATGATACATAGCTATAAGGATCTGATGGTTTGGCAGAAGGCAATGGATTTGGTTGTTGAGGTCTATCGCATTGTGCAGTTGTTGCCGAAGGAAGAGACGTATGGGCTGTCTGATCAGATGAGAAGGGCAGCGGTTTCCATACCTTCCAACATAGCGGAAGGTAAGATGAGGAATACGAAAAGGGAATATATCAATTTCCTGTATATGGCCCGAGGTTCCAACGCCGAATTACAAACACAGTGTTATATATGTGCACGAATTCATTATGTCACTGAAAAAGAACTGATTAAAACGTTGTCCCTCTCCAATGAGGTTGGCAGGATGATCAACGCCTTGATCCTCTCACTAACCAAACCTAACCCCTAAAACCTAACCCCTAAACCCTGTTTTCGACTGAAAGGAGAAAACCCTCATGGGATGGTTTAACGACCAGATTCGCGAGCGGATGCGCAGCGACCAGGAGGTCTTTGAGGATTCGTTTGTGAAGATCGCCGGCTCGGTGCTGGGCGGGCAGGAGGCCCAGCGGCTTCGGGATGAGCGCCTGATCGCCAAGGCGGCGCTGGATGAGATATTGAAATACTATCATTACAAGCCCGTGGAGGCGCCCGAGGATGTCGGGGATTTCGACGAGCAGTTGGCGTATGTGCTGCGGCCCCTGGGGCTGATGACCCGGGACGTGAAGCTGGAGCCGGGCTGGTACAGGGACGCCTTCGGTCCGATGCTGGGCTTTTTGAAGGAGGGCGGCACGGCAGTGGCGCTGTTGCCCCGGGGGCTTGCCGGCTATTGCTATGTGGACCCCGCTACCGGCAAGCGGGTGTCGGTGAACCGCGGCACGGAGGACCGGCTGTCGGCGAACGCGCTGTGCTTCTACCGGCCCCTGCCCATGAAGAAGCTGGGCATCCCGGACCTTTTGATGTTCATGAAGAACTGCATATCGAAGGGCGACATCATCTGGATCGTGCTGGCGACGCTGGCGGTGACGCTGGTGGGCTTCATCGAGCCGAGGCTGTCCGCGGGCATGACCGGGCCGGTGCTTCAGAGCCGCAACGTATCCCTGCTGGCGGGCACGGCGCTGTTTCTGCTGTCCGCGGCGCTGGCAAACCTGCTCATCGGGGCGACCCGAGGCCTGCTGATGGAGCGCATCTCCACCAAGACCCAGCTGGCGGTGGAATCGTCGGTGATGATGCGGGTGCTGTCGCTGCCGGTCAGCTTCTTCCGCAAATTCGCCTCCGGCGAGCTGAGCAACCGGGCCAGCTCGGTGGGCTCGCTTTGCGACATGCTGCTGGACAACATACTCTCCACCGGCCTGACCTCGCTGTCGTCGCTGTTGTTCATCTTCCAGATCTTCACCTTCGCGCCGGCGCTGGTGCTGCCCTCGGTGCTGGTGGTGCTGGCCACCTTTGTGCTGAGCGTGGCCACGTCGCTGGCCCAGGTGCGCGTCTCCCGGCGGAAGATGCTGCTGGCGGCGAAGGAATCGGGCATGAGCTACGCGCTGGTCAGCGGCATCCAGAAGATCCGCCTGTCCGGGGCTGAGAAGCGAGCCTTCGCCCGCTGGGCGGACGTCTACGCCCAGAACGCCGAGCTGGAATACAACCCGCCCACGTTCCTGAAGCTCAACGGCGTGTTCACGAAGGCGATTTCGCTGGTGGGCACCATCGTGCTGTACTACATGGCCGTCAAGACCGGCGTGAAACCCCACGAATACTACGGCTTCAGCGCCGCCTATGGCGAGCTGATGGGGGCCTTTACCGCGCTGGCGGGCATCGCCGTGTCGGTGGCCGCAATCAGGCCGGTGCTGGAGATGGCCGAGCCGATCCTGAAGGCCGAGCCCGAGGTCAGCGCCGACAAGGCCCCGGTGACGAGCGTGTCGGGCAGCATCGAGCTGAGCCACGTGTCGTTCCGCTATGAGGAGAACGCCCCGTGGGTGCTGCGCAACCTGTCGCTGAAGATCCGCGCCGGGGAGTACGTGGCCATCGTGGGGCGCACCGGCTGCGGCAAGTCCACGCTGGTGCGGCTGCTGCTGGGCTTCGAGAAGCCCCAGAACGGCGCGGTGTACTACGACGGGAGGGACCTGGACACCATCGACCCCCGCTCCCTGCGCAGGAAGATGGGCGTGGTGACCCAGGACGGCCAGCTGTTCCAGGGGGACATCTTCGCCAACATCACCATCTCCGCGCCTCAGCTGACCCTGGAGGAGGCCTGGGAGGCGGCGGAAATCGCCGGCATCGCCCAGGACATCCGGGATATGCCCATGGGCATGCAGACCCTGATCTCCGAGGGCCAGGGCGGCGTCTCCGGCGGCCAGAAGCAGCGCATCATGATCGCCCGGGCCGTGGCCCCCAAGCCGAAGATACTGATCTTCGACGAGGCCACCAGCGCCCTGGACAACGTGACCCAGAAGCAGGTCTCCGACGCGCTGGACAGGCTGAAGTGCACCCGCATCGTCATCGCCCACCGCCTCTCCACGATCCGCCACTGCGACAGGATACTGGTGCTGGACGGGGGCAGGATCGTCGAGGAAGGGAATTATGAGGAATTGATCGAAAAGAAGGGAATGTTTGCCGATCTGGTGGCCAGGCAGCGGCTGGAGGAAGAATGAGGAATGAGAAATTAGGAATGAGGAATGAAAGGGTGTAGCGGCGACTATCAGTCGCCATGGTACCCCCGGCCAGTTAAAAACATACGGGAACGAAGAACACACTGGGACGGGCCTTCTGTGCTGACACAAAAGGCCCGCCCCTCGTGTGTTCGGGATCCGTGACTGTTCGGGTATATGTAAATTCTGATTTGTCGGGGAGACGAGGGAACAGGGAACAGGGAACAGGGAACAGGGAACAGGAATGGCGGCTGCCGCGAACATATCGATAACGTACGAGTTGTA
>CACWZI010000024.1 GCA_902765305.1 uncultured Eubacteriales bacterium | reverse complement strand
ACATTCCGTGCGCGGCTTTTCCTGTTCCCTGTTGACTGTTCCCTGTTCCCTTTGTACTACCCTCTGCTTTTCCACCAACAGCTCGATAAATCAGAATTTGCCCATATCCTCCCACTCGTAGCGGCGGCACCCTTGCCGCCACGACACTTCAACCACCAAAAAAGGATTCGCCTTCACTGGCAAATCCTTTTTTGCGTTATCGCTGCATCACCACCAGCCCGTCCCCTTCCGGCCAGAGCTGGACGGTCTGCACGTATTGATCTGTGACCCCGTTCAAAGTCGCGGTCAGGTTCAGATACCACATCACTCTGCGGGCGACATAGGTGTACAACTCCGTCAGGGTCACCCGACCGTCATAGTTCCGATCCGCGCGCAGCGCCGTGCCCGTGCCCCGGTCGATGTTCCATCCCCCTGCCTCGCACAGGGCCCGGGCAAACACGGTGGACATGTCCGATTCGCCGGCGCTGCTGTTAAAGCTGACGCGGTAGCTCTCCTGCTCCAGCGCGGCGCTGGCCAGCACCCTGAAGCGACTGGTGCCCATTACCGAAGGCCCCAGATTCCCGTCAAACACCCCGTCGATGCCCTTGAGGATATCGGCGGTGCTGCTGGCCCTGCCGATGACGCCGCCGCTGCCGCAGCAGTCGATCACCACCAGCACGTCTCCCTTCACATCGCGCAGCGCCTGGGCGAGCTCCGCCGCCGCGAGGATCGAACCGTCGTACATCTGCAGGCAGGTCATGCCCCCGGCGTAATAGCCGTGACAGGTGATGTAAAACAGGGAAAGGTCGCGGTCATCAGCCTCTGAAAAGCCGCTCTCTATGCCCGCCAGCACCTCGTCCCGGGAGGCATCCAGCAGCGTATCCACCTGGAACCTGGCCCCGTCGAAGGACAGGTTTTCAAGCATGCTGCGCATGCCGGAAACCGAATGGATCGATCCGATGCGCACCGCCGCCACGCCCTCGGCATAGTTCTGCTCTCCCACCAGCAATGCCCGCCAGCGCCGGGGCGCCGGGTTGACGTGTACCGTCAGGGTGTCGGAAAAACCCCCGTCCTGGGCGCTGACGGTCACGGTGGCGTCGCCCTCGGCGATGCCCCGCAGCACGCCGCGGGTGTCGATCCCGACGATGCCCTCGGGCCGCGCCTCGTAGACCAGGCGGGTGTTGGTGGCGTTCTCCGGCATCACGTCGCACTCGATGGCCGCGTCGTCGCCCACGCTCAGGGTCATCTGCCCCGACAGCAGCGCCACGCCCGTCACCGCCACCGGATGTACCTCAACCACGCAGAAATCGCTGACGCCCCCAGGGGCGTAAGCCGTGATCACCGTCTGACCCGCCGCCCGCCCGGTCACCCGGCCACGGCTGTCCACCCGGGCCACCGTGCTCTGGGCGCTCTCCCAATACAGCGTATCCGCCGCGCCTTCGGGGCTGACGTTCGCCGCCAGTGCCACGGTGTCCCGGCCCTCGATGATCACGCTTCGACGGGACAGGCTCACCCGCTCCGGCAGCGCGTCGCCCGTCAGGCGGTTCAGCCTCAGCTCATACAGACCTGTCCCGCCCTCCAGGCAGGATATCCGCACCCGGTAACGCTTGCCCGCCTCGGGAACAAAGTCCAGCAGGCTCGCGCCTCCGGCGGTATGATTTCCCGCCTTGAGCAGCCGCCCTCCGTCGTCGATCAGCAGCGCGTCCAGCCGCATGTCCTGCCGCCCGGGAACCGCCAACAGCGACACAGGCTGCTCCGAATCCGCATCCAGGGCGTACCAGTGGACGTCGCCCTCCCGCACGAAGGCCTTGGAATAGGCATCGCCACCGGCCTTCAGCAGCATCGGCAGCGCAAAGCAGCGGGAGAGGGCGTGCCGGGCCAGCTCCAGCTGCCCGCGCCCCGATCCCCTCAGCTCCAATCGATATTCGGTCCCGGCAGCCAGTCGAAGGCTCAGAACGGGCATGCGCCCTTCCCCCTCGGCGACCAGCCGATCCCCCCGCCACAGCCTGGCTTCGACTGCCGGCGCTTCCGCCGCCGCAGGGAACAGCCATACATCGTAAACGCTGCCCGACGGAGCGACGAAATCATACACCGCCTCTCCCGCATCCAGGTCCACCTCGACCAGCGCCCCCGCTGTAAGGGTATTGACCTGCTCCGCGTCCGCCTGTGCAAAGGCCACGCCAAGCGGCCCCGGCAGGATGGCCGTGGCCATGGCGATCAGCGCCAGTATGGCAAGGAAGCGTCTTCGCATTTTCATGTTACTCCGGATTGGGTTTTACTCTCCCACAAGATACTCCGCTTTCACGAATCCGTCCACTTCGCCGGTGTGGACCTTCACCCAGCCGTCCGCGTCGGCGTCGGTAGCCGCAACCACCCGCCGCCCCTGCGCCAGCTGTTCGAGAACAGCGGCGTCTGTCGAGGGCTGCTGGCGCACGTTCAGGGCGGTGGCATTCACCGTGGCGTAATGCTCGCCGTCCCCGGGGTCGGGCAAGGGCCGATAGGTCGGCTCCGGCCGGGCCGCGCCTGCCCTGGAAGGCAGCTCTTCCAGCGCCGTCAGGGTCATGTCGGGCCAGTCCATGCGGGCCAGCGCCATGCCGGGATAGTAGAAGGCCAGTATCTCCCGCCAGGTCATGTCGCAGTGTCCGGCCATCCACTGTGCGCCGCGCTGGCTCATGCCCACGCCGTGGCCATACCGTCGCATGATCAGCCTGAAGGCCTGCGGCTCGCCGGCATCATTCGGTATCATTTCCACATCCATCAGCTCGTAATCCGCCCCGTTCAGCCCCAGAGACAGGCCATCCTTGATCTGCGCATACACGTCCAGCGTCACCGTGTAGATGTCGTCGGACAATACCCACGCCATCGGCGGCTCGGTCGGTTCGTCGGCGGATTCGGACGCCGTCGGACCCGTGACCGGGGATGCCTGGATGCCGTCGGGGAATGGCGAGGGCTCCGGCGTCGGGGTGGGCTCCGGCGTCGCCGCGGGCTGCAGCAGCTTCGCCCGGAGGTCGAATGCCAGCCCCTCGACCATCCGGCTGCCCTCGAACCGGGGATTCACCGGCCTGATTGCGGCGATGGAATCGAACGCCCAGCGGCCCTCGCTGACGCCCGCCGACGCCATCACCTTCCCCAGCGCCGATTCCAGCATGGATTTCAGCGCCGCGCTGCCCGCGCATGTGGTTGAGACGGTCAGCTCGTTTTGCAGGCTGCTCGGATTTTCCAGGTCGTAGGGATCGTCTGCCATCGACAGGTAGCCGTCATCGCCGTCGCCGCCCCAGATCTGGCTGGGCAGGGCCGTCTGGCCGCCGTTGCTCGCGGTGTAGTAGCAGGTGGCAAAGTCGCCGTCGTACAGCCCCACCACACCCCGGGTATCATCCACGGCGCGGATGACCTTGGCATACCCGGGATCGAAGCCCTTGAACACCTGATCGGCGGTGGTATCCACCACGTCGTAATCCCGCGCGCCTGCCCCTGCCTTGCGCTTCATGGCGTAGGTGCGGGCCGCTACGGCCTGGGCCTTCAACGCCTCCAGCGGAAAGCGGTCGCTCATCTCGTAGGCCACCACGCCGTACAGGTAATCCTCCACCGGCAGGGTCAGCACGCAGCGCAGGCCGCTGCCCCGGGCGGTGACGGTCAGGTCGCCGCAATACAGGGCGTCGCTCTCCGCTTCATCAATGCGTATGCCGTTCTCCACGCCCTCAGCCACGCGGTGGCGGGTCAGCGTCAGCGTCTTGCCCATGTCGATGCTCAGGCCGCCGACGGAAAGCCAAACCCGGTCCCGCACCGCCGCCAGCATAACAGCGGCACCTGAGTCGAAGCGAAAGCCGGGGTCCGAATCCACGGCATAGCTGCCCGACAGCGTCAGGTGCAGCTGCGCAGGCTTGCCCAGCGAGCGCAACTCCACCCGCAGCAGACCGTCGCCCCCGATATCCGCCTCCGGGATCGGCGCGAACGTCACCTCCGGGGTCGCTGTCGCCGGCGCATCGGCAGATGCCCCCGATTCTTTGGCAGGTGCCTCCGGCAAATCGACGGGCACCAACGGGCCCTCCGTCTTCAGCGCGTCCGCCGGTGGCAGCGTGGTCATCCCCTCAAAGGAAGCCGTCGTCTCCTCCGGCTCGGGGGGTGCCTTGGCTTCGACCTCCACGGTCGCCCGGTCCCATTCGATCATGCCCTCCCCCAATGCCGACGCCGGCAGCGCCAGCACAACAATCAGCAGTACACAAATCAACCTATATATCATAGCGCCTCCGTGGGCCGGCAAACGCCAGCCCGGATTTATCGTTGTATTTCCAATTATTGACAGTCCCCGCGACACTTAAACACCGGGCTGTCCCCATTCCTCATTCCTCATTCCTCATTCCTCATTCCTCATTCCTCATTCCGATTATACCACTATCCCACCCCCTCTGTCATTGGTAATTTCGGTACAATTCGACCGTTTTCGCTGTTATTTCGTCACAATGATGTTCCACGCGCCCGGCTCTCGCCGCCTTGCGCCGTTAATGGCGCGGGCGTATAATATAAAATGATAATCTATGTCAGAAGGCGAGGTGTTTCGCGATGTCCGAAGGCCTGTACGAGCTTGTCGCCCTGGGGGCACGGTACGTATTCGCCGCGCTGATGGTACTGATCGTGCTGCGGGCATGGCGAATCACCATCATCGACAGCCGACGGGCCGGTGTGCTTCGGCGCTTATCGCCCCAGACCGGGCTGAGCGGCGAGCTGCTGGTGCTGGAAGGCGACGGCAAGGCCTGCCGGGGCATGCGCTACCCGGTGATCCGCGAGGGCATGATCGGCGCGCTTCGCCGCTCGGACATCCGAATCCGCCACGCCAGCATCCGGCGCAAGCACGCCTACTTCCAGCTGACCGACCAGGGGCTGCTCATACAGGCCCGTCCCGGCGCAGCGATGCGGGACGCCGACGGCCACCGTGCCGAAACCCTGCTTCTGGGCGACGGCAGCGAATTCACGCTCGGCCGGGTGCGCCTGCTGCTGGTACTCACCGACGGCAGGATGGCGGAAGAGATGGATGGGGAAGCGGCGGATTTTCCAGACGGAAATGAGGACCTGTTCCTTGAGGAAACGGAAGTATGACTCCAAGCAGAGTTGAAAAGATGAAAAAGGCGCTGATGCGCTCCAATACCCACCTGCTGCTTTCCGCGGTGATGGTGTTTCAGTTCCTGGCAATGCTGCTGATCGCCTTTCAAAGGGGCGGCGTCAACGTGCAGGCGCTGTGCTTCGCCGTGGCGCTGCCGCTGGGCACTTGGCTGGTGACGACGCTGATGGGCCGCGTCTGGCCGGTGGACCGGGCGATACTGATACTGGTGCTGCTGCTGTGCAGCGTGGGGCTGATCTCGCTGTCGGACATCGCCAAGGCCAACGTCACCCCCCGCACACAGGCCATCTACGCGGTGGTCGGCATCGCCGCAATGTTCATCGGGGCGGCGTTTATACGCGCCTGGCGCAACTGGAAGCGATACACCCCCCTCCTGATGGTGCTGTGCCTTATGGTGCTGGCCTCGCCCTACCTGCCTGTCATCGGCGTATACAAGTACGGCGCCCGCAACTGGATCGGCCTGGGTGGCTTCTCGGTGCAGCCCAGCGAGTTCATGAAGCCGGTGCTGATCCTGTGCCTGGCCAGCGGCTTTTCCCAGCGGCCCCGATTCGTCAAGTGCATTCCCACCATCGCCTTCGCGGCGGCCTGCTGCGGCATACTGCTGGCGGAGAAGGACCTGGGCGCGGTGCTGCTGTACTTTTTGACCACCGTGGCCATGTACTACGTGGCCACCTCCAACGCCTTCATCAGCCTGGCGGGACTGGGCATGGGCGCGGTGGCGGCGGTGCTGGCCTACAGGGCGCTGCCCTACGTGCAGGGGCGCGTGGCCATATGGAAAAACCCCTGGAGCGACCCGGAGAACCTGGGCTACCAGCTGGTGCATGCGCTGATCGCCATAGGCAGCGGCGGGCTGTTCGGCATGGGCCTGGGGCTGGGAATGCCCCGCAACATCCCCCTCTATCATTCCGACTTCATTTTCGCCGCCATCACAGAGGAATTCGGACTGATATTCGCCGTAGGCCTGCTGGCCGTTTACGTGCTGATCATCATGCGCGGCCTGATCGTGGCCTTCAACGCCCGCACGTCCTTCCACTCGCTGACCGCCTTCGGCCTGGTGATCATGCTGGGGCTTCAGACCATGCTGATCGCCGGCGGAAATACGAAGCTGCTGCCCCTGTCCGGCGTCACGCTGCCCCTGGTGTGCTACGGTGGTTCCTCGCTGGTGAGCACCTTCTTCTCCATGGGCCTCCTGCTGGGCCTGTCGTCGATGAACGCCGAGGACGAAGCCAAAGACATCGAAACACTGGAACTGAGAGAAAGCGCGTATTGAATTAGAAATGAGGAATTAGGAATGAGGAATGAATAGCCCCGCCACTTAATTCCTCATTCCTAATTCCTAATTCCTCATTTATTGGGAGGTGATCGCATGAAGGAGCTCAGACGCAATATGCGCCTCGTCGGCACGTTGGTGGTCGTCATGTTCGTGGGTCTGGCTGCCTGGTTTGCCATGACGGTGTTCACCCAGGGCACCATCTGGGCCTCGGACGTGCGCAACAGCCGCCTGCGGGCCACCAACAGCCTGCGGGGGGACATCACCGACCGGGACGGCAACCTGCTGGCCACCACCGCCGAGGACGGCTCCCGCCAGTACACGAAAAACGCCGCCGCCCGCCGGGCCCTGTCCCAGACCGTGGGCGACACCGCCGGCATGAGCGGCACCGGCATCGAGACCTTCTACTCGGCAACGCTCCTGGACATCTCCACATCGCTGGTGGACCGGCTGAGCGAGCTGTTCGCCAGCAAGCGCCACGTGGGCAGCAGCATACAGATCACCGTGGACGGCCCCCTGCAGGCGTATATCGCCGACAAATTTCCCGAGGGCTACCGGGGCGCCGTGTGCGTGACCAACTACAAGACCGGCGAGATCCTGGCGATGGTCTCCATGCCCAGCTACGATCCCTACGACCTGAACGGCCATCCCGACGCCACCGTGGAGGACACCGCCTACCTGAACCGATGCCTGCAGGGGCTGTACACCCCCGGCTCGGTATTCAAGATCGTCACGCTGGCCGCCGCCCTGACCAATGACGCCGGCGTCACCGGCCAGGGCTTCAGCTGCTCCGGCGAGTGGAATTACGAGGGCGGACACATCGTCTGCGCCGGGAACACCGCCCACGGTTCGCTGAACCTGAAGACCGCCTTCAAGCGCAGCTGCAACGTCACCTTCGGCAAGCTGGCCTACCAGCTGGGGCTTGAGCGCCTTCAGGCCACTGCAGAGGCCTTCGGCTTCAATGAGAATTTCAAGTTCGGCGACTTTGTGATCTACAACTCTGCCTTTCCCACCGCCGTTAACAGCATGAACGGCCTGGTGTGGGCGGGCATCGGCCAGGGCGAGGTGCTGGTCACCCCGCTGCACATGGCCATGATCTCCGGCACAGTGGCCAACGGCGGCGTGATGATGAAGCCCCTGCTGATCCAGCGCATCGCCAATACCCAGGGCGCGGCCACCGCCACTGCGAAGAGCGAGGTCTACCGGCGGGTGTTGGATACGCAGACCGCCGGGGTGATTGCCGACTTTATGTATCAGACCGTGGAAAGCGGCACCGCCACCCGCGCCGCCATCGACGGGCTGCGGGTGGGCGGCAAGACCGGCTCCGCCGAGGTCAGCGACAACAAGGAGATCGAAACCAACGCTTGGTTCACCGGCTTCATACAGGACGACGCGCACCCCTACGCCATCGCCGTGGTCATCGAGGGCGGCGGCGCCGGCGCCCGCATGCCCAGCGAGCTGGCCGCCAAGGCGCTGAAGAAGGCGGTGGAATATGTGGGATAGTCTCCTCACCCCCGACGTCCTGTTCTTCTTCGACGGGCATGCCGATGCGCTTGTGCTGTACGAGGCGCTGGCAAAAAGGCTGCTGGCGGAATACCCGGCGACGGAGATTCGGGTGAAGAAGACCCAGATCGGCTTCCATGACGGCCGGCTGTACTGCTGCGCGTCGCTGACGCCGGTGCGGCGCAGGGCCGAGCGGCCCGACCCGTTCCTGACGGTCACCTTCTCGCTGGACGCGCCGGACCCGTCGCCACGGCTCATCTGCGTGCCCATCCGCCCAAACCGCTTCACCCACCACGCGATCATCGGCTCCCCGTCCGACATCGACGGCGAATTGCTGGCCTGGTTGCGCGCCTCCCACGACCTGGGTCGGCATTTCTAATGCAATTCTAATTCGACGTAAACGGAAAACAAACCCTGTGATGCTATCCTGATAACTGTAGCGGCGGCCTCCAGGCCGCCATGGTGATGGTACAAAGATCGCTGTTTATGGCGGCAGATTGCCGCCTCTACACGCTAACGTTTCCTTCGTAGCGGCGACGATCCGTCGCCACTTCCCCCGCGAAGACGGTGGCGGCAGATTGCTGTCGCGACATATGACTCCAATCGACAAGGAAAGGACAACGCCATGCTCACACTTCAAAACGTGACCAAGCGGTACCTTCGGCGCACCGCGCTGGACGACGTATCGCTGAATATCGAAGCGGGACAGACCTGCCTGCTGCTTGGACCCAACGGCAGCGGCAAGACCACGATGATGAAGCTCATCACCGGGCTGGCCCGGCCCACCTCGGGGCAGATCACCCTGGACGGCCAGGACATCGGCCCGGCCACCAAGGCCCGGGTGGCCTACATGCCCACTGAGAACTACTTCTACAACTACATGACCGTGAAGGACATCGGCAATTACTACGCCGACTTCTTCCAGGACTTCGATCCCTCCCGCTTTCGCCGGATGCTGACGGACATGGAGCTGGACGAGGCCGACCGCATTCGCCAGCTGTCCTCGGGCATGGCAGCGAAGCTGCGGCTCTCTCTGGCCCTCAGCCGGGACGCGGCGCTGATGATGTTCGACGAGCCGCTGAACGGCGTGGACATCCTCACCCGCACCCAGACCATCGAGGCCATTCGCGCCGGCCGCCAGTCGGGCCGCACGATGCTGATCTCCACCCATCTGGTGGACGAGCTGGAGGACGTGGTGGACTGCCTGGTGTTCCTGAAGCAGGGCAAGCTGGTGATGGCCGGCGACAAGCAGGAAATCTGCGCCGGCCGCACGCTGAAGGACCTCTATATCGAAGTCTACGGGCACGCCTCGGCAGAGCCGGAGCCCGAGGGGGAGGCGAAGACCTATGCTTAAGCTGATGAAGTATGAATTCCGGAAGTGGCGCGTCACGCTGCTGGCACTGCTGGCGGGCCTGGCCGGGCTGGAGTTGGGCTTCATCGCCGGCGTGAAGCTGGAAAAGCCCCAGCTGATGATCGTCTGCCTTTCGCTGATCATGGTGCTGACCTTCGCCGCCTTCGCCTACCTGGTCATCGCGGGCATCGCCGGCTATTCCCAGGAGTTGCGGGAAAAGTGCGGCTACCTGATATTCATGGCCCCGGTGCGGTCCATCAGCATCGTGCTGTCGAAGCTTCTGTTCATCGCGCTGGTCGCCCTGGCCGCCACGGCGCTGTTCGGCACCGCGGGATGGCTGGACGCCCGCTACCTGCTGGCACGGTCCCACCTGGACGCCCAGACGCTGGACAGCCTGAACGCCATGCTGCGCTTCGGCCTGAAGACCGACGCCACCGTACAGCAGATTCTGCAAATGGCGGGCTTTTCCGCCGCCAGCGTGCTGCTGGAGGTGCTGCTGACGATGTGCACCGCCTACCTGGCCATCACCCTGTCGGCCACGCTGCTGCAGAACAAGAAGGGCTTTTTGAAGGGCCTGATCAGCATCGTGCTGTTCGTCGCCCTGTCCTGGGGCAGCTCCTGGCTGGCGCAAAAGCTGCTGTATGAGCGCGTCGCCCTGGGCACCACCCTTGAAGAAGTCAAGGCCACCCTCGGCTGGTCGCTGCTGATGAACTTTATCCTCTGCGCCCTGTTCGCCGGCGCTTCGGCCTGGCTGCTGGACCACAAGGTGGATCTGTAGAAGAACATCGGGTATATGAACGCCGCCCCGCGCAAATGCGCGGGGCGGCGTTCATGGCTTTGCCGGGATCAGAACTCGATCCCTGCCACGATCTGGCCGATCGTATCCAGCTCGATGGCCTCGGAGTTGAACATCAGGTTGCCATACATGCCGTTCTCACTGACGGTGACGGACAGCCCGCCCTCGCCGAAGTCTGTCACATTCATCATCCGGCCGTCCAGCACCTTGCCGTTGTCCTGCACGATGTAATTGGCGGTGCCGGCTTCGGGATCGAGGAAGAATATGGCGTAGGCGCACTCGGCCCCATCGGCATCGGTGACGGTCATCTGCACCCAGTCGTAGGCGGTATCGGTCTCGACGGCCGTCACGCCCCAGCCGCTGGGCAGCCAGCTCAGCTTGGGCTGCGCAAAGGCCAGCACGCCGTCATCCTCCACCGGCTCATCGTCGAAATCGAAGGCGGTCTCGCCGCCATCCCCGACCACCAGCTCGTAATTGCCGTCATCGCCGACCACGAGTCCGTAGTTTTCATCGCCCCCTTCAGGCGCTTCCCCGATGTCGAAGTCGAGGTCCACATCCGGTTCGTCCAGCTCATCCACATCGATGGGCAGGCCCTTGCCCCGCATCAGCGACCTCAGGCTCTTCATCCCCGGATCCGCCTTCAGGGTATTGAAGTCGACGAGCGCGGAGCCCAGCGCCTGCATCAGCTTGCCCATCACTTCGGAATCCTGTCCAAGGGCCTGAATGCCCTCATGGGACAGGTCCTCGATCACGCAGGCGGATTGGGCGGTGGCGGTGGCGTCTTCAATGGCATCCGCGGTGACGTTCAAATCGAAGGAGACCGAGGCGTTCAGCTTCCTGGAGTGCAGCTCAAAGGCCGCGCTGTTCTCTGAGGTGCCGTCGGGATTCTCCACGCCGTAGAAGGTGGCATCCGCCTTGGCGGTATCCTGCTGAATGGCCTTCATGTTCATGCTGTAGCTGACCGTGCCCATCTCGTCATAGGCCATAAACGCGGACAGCTTGCCGCCCTGGGTCTTCTTGCCATCCTCGGACACGATCACCTTCGCCGTCACCTCCTGGACGCCCTCGCTCTCGTTGGCCGTCATGGAGAAATCGACGCTATGATGCTCGTCCACCGCGTAGACGCAGCTGCCGGTGGATTCATTGTACTCCGGGAGCTTCAGGCTGTGCAGGTTCATCACAATGGGGGCCAGCACCGGCGCCTCGGCCTCGCCTGCGGCCTCCGGGGCAGCTTCCGCCGCTTCAGCCTCATCCGCGACCTCTGGGGCAGCGTTCGGCGCTTCGGCCTCGCCTTCAACCTCCGGGGCAGCGTTCGGCGCTTCAACCTCGTCCGCAGTCTCCGGGGCAGCTTCCGCCGCTTCAGCCTCGTCCGCGACCGCCGGGGCAGCTTCCGCCGCTTCAGCCTCATCCGCGACCGCCGGGGCAGCGTCCACCGTTTCAGTCTCGCCCGCGGCTTCCGCCACCAGCGGTGCGCCTGCCATCTGGGCCTCTCCCTCGGACAGGGCCTCCGGCTCCGCGTTCTTCATTTCCGCTTCCACGGTCGCCAGGCCCTGGGGCACGTTCATCATGCTGTTCAGGTCCATGGTCAGCACGTTGTCCATCTGGTCCACCGCGCCGTCGTCGGTGCGCTTCTCCTCGATGTCCATCCGCATCTGCACGCCGAAGCGCTCAAACAGGGCGGTAAAGCTGTCCAGGCCCTTCAGCCCCGCTTCCTCCGGCAGCATGCCGTACAGCTTGAACAGGGCGCTGTAGTAATCCTTCAGTTCGGGGACTTCGTCGAACATCGCGTCGCTCAGCGCCGCCATCTGCATGGCGTCCAGGCTATAGCTGTAGGCGGTGACGTCGTAGCTCACGCCGTCCACCTCCAGCTTGGCGGGCGTGCCCTGTCCGCGGTCCACCACCCGGTCGTACACCGTCTGTCCCATGGCGTTGATCTGCTGGCGCTGAACCGGATCCATGGCCAACTTCAGCAGGCCGGCATAGGCGGGCATGTACTCCTCGGTGAGGAACTTCATCAGTTGGGCGTCGTCACTGCCCGATGCCGCGAGTGAGGCGTTCACCTGTTGCTCCATCTGCGCGGCCAGCCCGGCCAGCGCCTCAGCGGTGACGGTCACGGCGACGCCGCTGTTGCCGGACAGCACCGTGACGCCCTTTTCGCCGGCGCTCAGCTGCATGGGCAGCAGCGTCTTGTCCCCCAGCTCAACGGCAAAGTCGTACAGGGCCTTCTTGCCGTCGGTAGATACGCCAACGCGGGCCTGGGGGTCCAGTTGAAGCGTCTCCCCGTTCCAGGTCACGTTCACATTGCTCAGCGTCAGCGTCCTGGCGATCTCACCCGTCGGCAGCGCCGCTCCCGGCTGGGCGATCCCGCCCGCGCCGGTCAGCATCATGGCCAGGCTGACCAGTATCGCGATCAGATTCATGCTCATGTGTCTATCCTCCTTGAACCATTTAAGTGGTCGTTTTTTTCACGAGTTTATCATACCATGAAAGCCGCCCAAAGGCAACGGTTTTCGCCCGAATAATGCATTTTCGACATCCAAATGTCATGTCACGCGCCTGAATGCATGCGCATCCTTCATGCATATCATTGAATAATTATGCATTCACCAGCGATATATAGCGTATATTTTTACATTATCGACGTTGTAATCCCCATCCTGCGGCGTTATAATGTGGTATCAATAACCGGGGAGGACACATACATGAACCTGAAGGGCAAGAGCTTCCTGACGCTGCTGGATTTCAGCCCGGAGGAGATCGCGGGCCTGTTGGACCTGGCAGCGGCGCTAAAGGCCAAAAAGAAGGCCGGCGTTCCCCATGCGGACTTCGCCGGCAAGAACATCGCGCTGATCTTCGAAAAGACCAGCACGCGCACGCGCTGCAGCTTCGAGGTGGCTGCCCACGACCTGGGCATGGGCGTCACCTATCTGGACCCCACCGGCTCCCAGATCGGCAAGAAGGAATCCATCGCCGACACGGCGAGGGTGCTGGGCAGGATGTACGACGGCATCGAATATCGGGGCTACGGCCAACAGATCGTCGAGACCCTGGCCAGGTACGCCGGGGTGCCGGTCTGGAACGGCCTGACCAACGAATTCCACCCCACCCAGATACTGGCCGACTTTCTGACCATCCGGGAAAAGTTCGGTAAGCTGGCCGGCATGAAGCTGGTGTACATGGGCGACGCCCGTTACAACATGGGCAATTCCCTGATGGTGGGCTGCGCCAAGATGGGCCTGGATTTCGTGGCCTGCGCCCCCCGCAAGTATTTCCCCGATCCCGCGCTGGTGGACAAGTGCCGCGCCATCGCCCAGTGGACCGGCGCGTCGCTGAGCTTCAACGAGGAGCCCATGGAAGCCGTGAAGGGCGCTCAGGTGATCTACACCGACGTGTGGGTCTCCATGGGCGAGCCGGACGCGGTATGGCAGGAGCGCATCGACGACCTCACCCCCTACCAGGTGAACGCGAAGCTGATGGCCGCCGCCGGCGACGACGCCGTGTTCATGCACTGCCTGCCCGCCTTCCACGACCTGAACACCGGCATCGGGAAGCAGATCCACGATAAATACGGCCTGGACGCCATGGAGATCACCGACGAAGTCTTCGAGGGTCCCCGCTCCATCGTGTTCGACGAGGCCGAAAACCGCATGCACACCATCAAGGCCGTGATGGCGGCAACGCTGTGACCGATGATTGTCGCCCGGCGACAATCATCGGTCAATGAGGAATTAGGAATGAGGAATGAGAAATTCAGGAGGAAATCCTGAACGGATTTCTCTGATTTTGCAACGACGTTGTCTCTTCCTCAATGCGGGTCAAAACAGATCCATACAGGATTTGCGACTCGAAGCCGACCCCGCCATTCCTCATTCCTCATTTCTCATTCCTCATTAAAAAGGGTGATAGACATGGCTAAAAGATATCTTATCCTCTCCGACGGCACCGTCTACACCGGCGAGGCCTTCGGCGCGGCTTGCGAGGCCACCGGCGAGCTGGTGTTCAACACCGGCGTGGTGGGCTATATCGAGACGCTGACCGACCCCAGCTACTGGGGACAGATCATCATGCAGACCTTCCCCGCCGTGGGCAACTACGGCATCATCGAAGAGGACTTCGAGGGTAAATGCGCCTGCCGGGGCTATGTTGTACGGGAATGGTGCCCAGAGCCCAGCAACTTCCGCAGCCAGTATACGCTGGACGAATTCCTGAAAAAGCAGGGCGTGCCGGGCGTCTGCGGCATCGATACCCGGGCCGTGACCCAGCACATCCGGGAAAAGGGCGTGATGAACGCCATGATCGCGGACCGCGTTCCGGACGACCTCACCGCCCTGAAATCGCTGGCCATCCGCGGCGGCGTGGCCCGGGTCTGCGCAAAGGAGAGGGCCTTTTACCCCGCCACGGGAGAGAAGAAGCGCAACGTCACGCTGATCGACTACGGCACCAAGCGCAACATCATCCGCGAGCTGCAGGCCAGGGGCTGCGACGTGACCGTGGTGCCGCCCGCGACCCCGGCAGAGGCCATCCTCGCCGGCCATCCCGACGGCGTGATGCTGTCCAACGGCCCCGGTGACCCGGCGGAGAACACCGCCTGCATCGCCGAGATCAAAAAACTGCTGGGCAAGGCGCCCATGTTCGGGCTGTGCCTGGGCCACCAGATGATGGCGCTGGCCGCCGGCGGGCAGACCGTGAAGCTGAAATACGGCCACCGGGGCGGCAACCAACCGGTGATCGACCGGCAGACCGGCCACACCTACATCACCAGCCAGAACCACGGCTACACGGTGGTGTCAGAGAGCCTTCCCGAAGGGGCCGTTCTGCGCTTCGTCAACGCCAACGACGGCACCTGCGAGGGCGTGGACTATCCCAAATACAACGCCTTCTCCGTCCAGTTCCACCCCGAAGCCTGCGCGGGGCCGAGGGACACGTCGGTCTTGTTCGACAGATTCGTTGAGATGATGGCAAAGAATTAGGAATTAGGAATGAGAAATGAGGAATGATGGTTGAAATCCCTCCGGGATTTCATCGATTCAAGCCGTCATTCTCATGCCTCTTCAAAATAGAATCAAATCCCGCCAGGGATTTGCGCCGCCATTCCTCATTCCTCATTAACATAATCGATCTTTCCTCCGAAAGGAGCTGCAACCTATGCCATTAAACAAAGATATCAAGAAGGTTCTCATGATCGGTTCCGGTCCCATCGTCATCGGGCAGGCGGCGGAGTTTGACTACGCCGGGGCCCAGGCCTGCCGGGTGCTGAAGGCGGCGGGGGTGAACGTGGTGCTGGTGAACAGCAACCCGGCCACCATCATGACCGACAAGGCCCTTGCGGACGAGATCTACCTGGAGCCGCTGACGGTGGAGACCGTCAAGCGCATCATCGAGAAGGAGAAGCCCGACAGCATGCTGGCGGGGCTGGGCGGCCAGACCGGCCTGACCATGGCCATGCAGCTGGACAAGGAGGGCTTTCTCGAAGCCCACGGCGTGAAGCTGATCGGCACCAACGTGGAGGCCATCGACAAGGCCGAGGACCGCCAGCTGTTCAAGGATACGATGGAGGCCATCGGCGAACCGGTGATTCCCTCCGACATCGCCGAAGACGTGGATACCGCCCTGCGCATCGCGGAGGAGATCGGCTATCCCGTCATCATCCGCCCCGCCTTCACCCTGGGCGGCACCGGCGGCGGTGTGGCCTATAATAAGGAAGAGATGCGCGCCGCGGCCCGCACCGGGCTGGACGCCTCCCCCATCACCCAGATCTTGGTGGAAAAGTACATCGCCGGCTGGAAGGAGATCGAGTTCGAGACCATGCGGGACGCCACCGGCAACGCCATCGCCGTTTGCAGCATGGAGAACGTGGACCCCGTGGGCGTGCACACCGGCGATTCCATCGTCGTGGCCCCGGCGCTGACCCTGGCCAACAAGGAATATCAGATGCTGCGCAGCGCGTCGCTGAACATCGTGGGCGCCCTGGGCATCGTGGGCGGCTGCAACTGCCAGTTCGCCCTCGATCCGAACAGCTTCAAATACGCCGTCATCGAGGTCAACCCCCGGGTCAGCCGCTCCTCGGCCCTGGCCAGCAAGGCCACCGGCTACCCCATCGCGAAGGTCACCACCCAGATCGCCCTGGGATATCGGCTGGACGAGATCAAAAACGAGATCACCGGCAAGACCTGCGCCTGCTTCGAGCCCTCGGTGGACTACATCGTGGTGAAGTTCCCCAAGTGGCCCTTTGACAAGTTCACCAACGCCTCCCGCAGGCTGGGCACCCAGATGAAGGCCACCGGCGAGGTCATGTCCATCGCCCCGACCTTCGAGATGGGCCTGATGAAGGCAGTGCGCGGCGCCGAGATCAAGCTGGACACGCTGAACAGGCCCTATCACGGCGACCGCCCCGTGCGGGAGCGGCTGAAGGACTGCGACGACAACCGCATATTCACCATCTTCGAGGCCATCAAGGCCGGCGTTTCCATCGACGAGATCTACGACATCACGAAAATCGACCGCTGGTTCCTGTATAAAATGAAGAACCTGGCCGACTTCGAAAACCGCATTGCGGGCGGTCTTTCCGACGGGGACTACCTGCTGGGCAAACGGCTGGGCTACCCCGACGCGGCGCTCAAGCGGCTGTCGGGCCGGGCGGACCTGCCGAAGGTCGAATCCACCTACAAGATGGTGGACACCTGCGCCGCCGAGTTCGATGCCGAGACCCCCTACTTCTACGAGACCTTCGACCAGGTCTGCGATTCGAGGAATTTCCCGAGGAGCGGCAAGCCGGTCATCATCGTGCTGGGCTCCGGCCCCATCCGCATCGGCCAGGGCATCGAGTTCGACTATTCCTCGGTCCACTGCGTGTGGACGCTGAAGCAGCTGGGCTACGACGTGGCCATCGTCAACAACAACCCGGAGACCGTCTCCACCGACTACGACACCGCCGATCGACTGTACTTCGAACCGCTGACCGACGAGGACGTCATGCGCATCATCGAAGTGGAAAAGCCCGTGGGCGTCGTCGTGGCCTTCGGCGGCCAGACCGCCATCAAGCTGACCCAGCATCTGGACCAGGCGGGCGTGAAGATCCTGGGCACCAGCGCCGAGGGCATCGACATCGCCGAGGACCGGGAGCGCTTCGACGCGCTGCTGGAGCAGTTCGCCATCCGCCGCCCCAAGGGCATGAGCGTGCGGGCGCTGGACGAGGCCCTCGGGGCCGCGAACGCCCTGGGCTACCCGGTGCTGCTGCGCCCCAGCTACGTCATCGGCGGCCAGAACATGACCATCGCCCACAACGACCACGACGTGACCGTGTACATGAACCGCATACTCTCCGGCGGCATCGAAAACCCGGTGCTGATCGACAAGTACATGTCCGGCATCGAGCTGGAGGTGGACGTGATCTCCGACGGCACGGACGTGCTGATCCCCGGCATCATGCAGCACGTGGAGCGGGCCGGCGTGCACAGCGGCGACTCCATCGCCGTCTATCCGCCCTTCTCGCTGGACGACGCCATGATGGACACCGTGGTCAAGAGCAGCGAGAAGCTGGCCCTGGCCCTGGGCACGAAGGGCCTGGTGAACATACAGTACCTTGTGTGGCAGGGGCAGCTGTACGTGATCGAGGTGAACCCCCGAGCCTCCCGCACCATCCCCTACATCAGCAAGGTCACGAACGTGCCGATGGTGGACATCGCCAGCCGCGTGATGACCGGCGAGGGGCTGAAGGACCTGGGCTACGGCACCGGCCTGTACAAGACCCCGCCCTACTGCGCCGTAAAGGTTCCTGTGTTCAGCTTTGAGAAGCTGAACGACGCCAACAGCTACCTCGGTCCGGAGATGAAGAGCACCGGCGAGGTGCTGGGCCTGGGCAAGAACCTGTCCGAGGCGCTGTTCAAGGGCCTGATCTCCTCCGGGATCAAGCTGCCCCACCCCGGAACGAAAGTCGGCGTGTTCCTGAGCGTGGACGACCACGACTTCCCCGAGGTGGTGGACGTGGCCCGACGCTTCAGCGACCTGGGCTGCGCGCTGTACGCCACCGAAGGCACCGCTGCCGCCATCGCCACACTGGACCTGCCGGTGACCACTATCCCCGGCATAAGGGAGAGCGACCACGCCTTCGAGCTGCTGGAGAGCGGAAAGATCAACTACATCATCTACACCGGCGCGCTGATGGACAGCACCGTTGAGGACTACATCGCCCTGCACCGCCGGGCGCTGGGGCTGGGCATCGCCTGCTTCACGTCGCTGGACACGGCGCGGGCGCTGGCGGACATACTGCTTTCCCGCTACAGCCAGCAGAACACCGAGCTGGTGGACATCAACCACATGCGCGCCGAGCATGAAAAGCTGCGCTTTGTCAAGCTGCAGGCCGCCGGCAACGACTATATACTGATCGACAACATGGACGGCGACATCGCCTGTCCGGAGAGCCTGGCCGTGCGGCTGTGCGAGCAGCACTATGGCGTGGGGGCCGAAGGCCTGACGCTGATCGAAAAGAGCGACGTGGCCGACGCCAGGATGCGCCAGTTCAACCGGGACGGCACCGAGGGCGGCATGGGCGGCAACGCCCTGCGCTGCGTGGGCAAGTACCTGTACGACCGGGGCATCGTCGTAGGGCAGGACATCACCGTGGAGACCGTGGGCGGCGTAAAGGCGCTGCACCTGTTCACCCGCTACGGCAAGGTGTCTTCGGTTGCCGTTGACATGGGCCCCGCATCCTTCGACCCCAAAGTCGTCCCCTGCAGCCTGCCGGGCGACAGGGCCGTCAGCGTGAAGGCCACCATCGGCGGATCGGACTACACCGTGACCTGCGTGTCCATGGGCAATCCCCACTGCGTGGTGTTCACCGACCACGTGGACGCCCTGGACCTGAACACCCTCGGCCCGCGGTTTGAAAACGACCCCCTGTTCCCCGAGCGGGTGAACGCCGAGTTCGTCCGCGTGGTCAACCCCACCACCCTGCGCATGCGCTGCTTCGAGCGCGGCAGCGGCGAGACCATGGCCTGCGGCACCGGCGCCTGCGCCGCGGCGGCGGCGGCGGTGGAAAACGGCTACAGCCCGAAGGACACCGACCTGCTCGTCCAGGTTCCCGGCGGCAAGCTGTACGTGCGCGTCACCGACGAAACCGTCATCCTCACCGGCAAGGTCATGCAGGTGTTTGAGGCGAAGACGGAGTATTGATGGACAGAATGCGGGCCGGTGCGAATCATTCAGATTCGCACCGGCCCGCAGCGTGTTTGTCGCCATCCGACCCTATGCGGTCTTGAGTGACGGGGACAGGTTCCGTGACTCAAAATCTCCAAACGTTATCTTATCATCTTCTTCAAGGCATTGAAGTATTTCAAGACACGGTCAAGCTTCATTTGTCTGCCGACCCTGAGAACCACATTTTTGTAGCGATATGCGTGTAACGGAACATCCTCCTCTATTTCAAGTGCATCATATAAGTAATACAATGCATCTATTGAAGCCTGTCTTCTGACTGCATCCAAGTTGTCTCTGAACACCTCCACCGTACAATAGACATCATTGTATTTCTTATCTATGAAATTATATTTTGACTTGTACAAGTTGGGTGTTCTCGGATCCATCGCTGCATCTGGCTTTATCATTTTTTTGATCAATCCAGTTTTGTTCAACTGTGTCACGATCTGCTTTGCCGTTACTTTGTTGGCCTTATACGTTTTTGCCTGTGCCTGTACAGTTGTTACAGAAAGCATCATTACTGCTACCAGCAATAATAACAGTGTTTTCTTCATCGTTCCCATTATTCAACACTCCTTCATAAGCTACAACCATTATAACTCATTTGTATTATTTGTCAATACATAATCCCACTTCTTTCCCCTTCATTTGAGTAATAAAATATATTCAGCCGGCACCGGAGGTGGGACAATGGATGCAAAACAGCGCATACGGGAGTTATTGACGGAATTAAACTGGAGCGAATACCGCCTTGCCATCGAATCCGGCCTCTCCCAATCCACAGTTGCCAACATCTTCAACCGAAATACGACACCCTCAGTTGCGACATTGGAGATGATCTGCAAGGGCTTCGGCATCACGCTGGCCCAGTTCTTCGCCGAGGGCAGCATGGTCGAATTGACAGAGGAACAGCAGCAGATGTTTGAGGCCTGGCGCACCCTCTCCCCTGAACAAAAGGACGCCATCAGCCATTTGATTTCCGTCATGAAAAAATAGAGGAAGCCTTCACGATCGAAGCGCTTCCTCTGTTTTTTGTTTGGTTATGCCCTCCTGGCTCTGGCTGCAATCAGCTTTTCCGCCTGTTCCAGCATGGCCGGCGTGAGTGGCGGACAATCCTCATCGTATACGACAGGCCGTTTTGCCGCTTCTTGAATCATATCACGTTCCTTCTGTGTGATTGGCCCAAGATCGGAAAGATCCATTCGGGTAATCGTATGTCCATCCCTCGTCACAATAGTCTCTTTCATGCCGCTCACACTCCTTTTCATATCAGCATTGTCCGTTTATCCAGCGGAAATACAATTCTCTTTCGCTCTCTTCAGCTATTCGAGCGGATATCAGTCGAATATATTCTTCATGATTATGATCCCGTACTGTATAGCAAACATACAGCACATCATCAACCCAGCCCAAAGTCGTAAATCGGTCTTCCCATTCTCCATACCTGTTGATGCCACTGTGTACTTCGTCCCATAATTCCATGTACGGATGAAGAAAAACCCTTGAGGCAGTTTCAAAGGTGATGCCGTGCTTTTGTAGGTTTTTTCTGTTTTTCTCCTCATCCCATTCGAGTTTACTCATGTTGCGCACCATACCTCTGCTTCCTGGCCCTATTCTATCATGTATTGCCGGTGCAGTCAATCACCTGCGCATCAAAAGGGTCATCGTCTGGAAATTGCCTTTTTCAATTTCCTGTTTGTTGCGACATTGGGGATGATCTGCAAGGGCTTTGGCATCACGCTGGCCCAGTTCTTCGCCGAGGGCAGCATGGTCGAATTGACAGAGGAACAGCAAACGATGTTCGAAGCATGGCGCACCCTCTCCCCCGAACAGAAGGACGCGATCAGCCATTTGATTTCCGTCATGAAAAAATAGAGGAAGCCTTCACGATCGAAGCGCTTCCTCTGTTTTCATATGCGTCATTGCCCTTACGGGAACAAGCGCAGTGAGATTTATGCACTCGCAATACCCAGCCACTGCTGCACCTTGCTCAGTGCTTCATTCAGCACCTTGGCAATATCCTCAGCCGCCATACCCATCTTGTACAGGTTGATCGCCGCTTCCCTTGCCTTCTTCTCTGCGCCGCGTCTCTCCGCTTTATCCAAAACATCACACATATTCTGAACCTCTCCTTCCTCAGGATCGTTGCTATAGGCTTCCTCAAACCTACGATCATTGGTCATCACGCTCAACAGCTGCAAGGTTTCCTGCACGTGGTGGAGCTTCTCCGGGCTGGGGATATAGTCGCCGCTCTCCCGTTTCTGCACGAAATAATCCGCCACAATCCTGAAGTCGCTCTTAAAGAGGTTGACCTGCTCCCTTGTCAGGTACGCGATCTCGAACAGGTTGATCTTCACATCGGACACATATGGCTTGAACAGGTCCGGCACATTCACCGATTCATACAGCGTCGTCGCCTTGTCCCAGCGCTTCTTATATCCAAAGTACAGAACCAGCGTCACGACCGGATAGCGGGGATTGTCCCTGTTTTCCTTCAAAAGCTGTATTTATTATACTTCACTTTCGATCATTTATCAACCGCGATCGCGAAGCCCACGAGATATGTTTTCAATTTCCTGTTGCCCCCCGCCCCAAAATATGTTAAAATATGGATGTATCAAAAGGTTTCCCAAAATCCACCACAAAGGAAAACGGGTTATCGCCATGACCAAAGATATGGATCATACCAACGCGGGCTATATCGCGCGGCTGGAAAGGATACGCCAGCTGTCTTCGCCATCCCTGGAGGGCATTGACGACGCCAAGCTGTACAGCGACCTGCTGCGGGAAAACTTCATCCGCATCGGCAATCTCTCCACCGAAAACCGGGCCTTCCTGGACGCCGAGCTTTTCCCCATACTGTTTTCAAACGGACAGCTTTCCGAAGCCCAGACCGACGAGCTGATCGCCCTGAGCGAGGCGCTGCTGTCCGCCACCAATGTGGAAAACCTGGATCTGCCCATCGTTTCGCTGATCTCCGACCGGCTGCTGAAGGACGCCGCGTCCCAGGACGACGCCACCGCCATCCGCCGTCTGGACATGCGAATGGACGCCTGTTATGCTCTGATGCTGATGCTGGGGCGGGTGCACGCCTGTCCCCAGATCGCCGACCGCTTTCGCCAGGAGGGGCTGGCCATCGGCCGCCGCTTTCTCGGTTATCTCGAGCCGCACCGGTTTCAGGCGCTGGACGCCGAAAGCCGGGAGATCGTGCTGACAGACGCGCGCTACATGGCCGTGTTCTATGAGGGCCTGATCTGCGACAACGCGGGGCCGAACGAAGAGCTTCAACACCTGGACCGCATGCTGGCCCTCGCCGACGATCCCTTCTATCGGGCGATGATGCCCGACTACGATTGGCGCTACTTCCGCTATCGCGCGCTGAACTACTATGCCAAGGTCACCGACAACGGCAATGAACGGGGCTTCGGCCCGGCGTTCCTGGCCGTGATCTGCGACCGCACCGAAGCCTTCTCCCGCCTGTGGCACAGCGACCCGGACTGCTTTTCCAATTACGACAACGAAAACCAGGTGCAGATGCTTCTGTATCGCAATCGCTACCTGGCCGGCCGCATCAGCTACGACGAATGCCACGACGCGCTGATCGCCCTGTATGAGCGCCGCGACCCCAATCAATACGACCTGAACGGCATCTATGACAACCTCCAGCTGCCCCTGGAGGCCATCTGCCAGCTGGATCTCGACCATCTGAGCGACGACGATCTGCGGCGGCTGGATCAGTTCTATCGCGAGGTGATCCGCTACGCCTTTCACATGCCCAACAGCGGCAGTCTCTCGTCGATGCTGGAGTTCTTTCAGGGCATCATCGACCGCTTTATCGAGGTCCCCGGCGGCCTGAGCTTCGAGGAGATGGCCCTGCAGTGCCTGGCCGCGCTGCACCCGCCCACCTACGTGCACTCGATGATGGTGGCGAAGCTTTCGTGCTACCTGTGCGGACGGCTCATCGAGCGGGACCCGAAATGGCTGGTCGGCGCGCCGGGATGCGGGAGCGCCCGGGATGTCGTCGCCAACCGGTCGGCCCTGACGGACTACACCTTCCATGCGGCCCGATGCCACGACGTGGGCAAGCTGTCCATCATCGACACCATATTCGTCTACGGGCGCAACCTGTTTGACACCGAATTCGAGCTGATCCGCACCCATCCGCGCACCGGCTACGAACTGCTGGTACGCCACGACTCCACCCGCGCCTATGGGGACGTGGCCCTGGGCCACCACCGCTGGTACGACAATTCCCGGGGCTATCCCGAGGATTTCGACACCCGCCGCAGCCCCGTCAAGCCCATCATCGACATCGTGCTCTGTGCCGACTGCCTGGACGCCGCCACCGACAGCGTGGGCCGCAGCTACCGCCGGGGCAAGACGCTGGAGGACTTCACCGCCGAGGTGCTGCCGGAATGCGGCACCCACTATCCGCCCTGGCTGGCCGAGCTCCTGAAGGATCCCGAAACCGCCCAGGGGCTGCAGGCCATATTGCAGGAGGGTCGAAGGGAGACCTATCAGAACACCTACGGCCTGCTCAGTCGGATGAACGAGGCATAAACACGTCCTCCCTGCCCAGCTCCACCAGCATCATGGCGGCGGAAACCAGCAGGGCGAGGTGCTGGTCGGGGTCGTCGACGGGAATATCGTACTCCTCCTTCAGCTTTCGGATCCTGTACAGCACGGTGTTTCGGTGGGTGAACAGCCTGGCACAGGTCTCCTGCAGCGAACGGTGGCAGCACAGGTAGGTGTACAGCGTCAGGCAGTACAGCGTATCGTCCTCCATATCCCGCTGGCCCAGTGCCCGCACCGAGGGCAGCATAAGGTCCCGGTCCTGGCCCAGCTGGCGCAGCATCATCAGCGCCTGATAGGGCTCGGCCATCACCGCGAAGGGATGGGACAGCTTCGGCAGCAGCAAAGCCATCAGCGCGCGGGTGGCCGCGTAGACCTCCGGCAGGCGAAACAGCCGCCCGACAGGCGCGGAGATCACCACCCGCAGGCTGAACTGTTGGGAAAAGCTGCGAAACAGCCCCATGTCCGGATCGCTGTTCAGGAAGAACACCACGCTGCCATCGTGCACCAGGGGCCGGGACATGGGAAACACGTCCAGGATCGTGCTGCGCAGGGCGTTCTCCGACCAGTTGGTGCTGCGGTACAGCTCCAGGTTCACCAGGGCGATGCGCCGGGGCGCCATGTACTTCAGCCCAGCCGCGTCGGCCTGGAGCTGGAACAGCGATTCATCGGTAAAGCGACCCTCCAGAAGGTGCTGGAGCACCGATTCCTCGGCGCTGCGCATGCTGCTGCCCCGGCTGCTCTCCAGCATCAGTTGCTTGGCCAGCGCCGATTCCACTGCCGAAAACACCCGTCCGTCCTCATGCTCCAGCCGCGAACCCACATCCACCAATATGAGATAGCCCACCGGCGCGCCGCCGGTCATCAGCAGTGAAAAGCGGCGCTTGAAGGGGCTATCCAGGGGGCTGACCAGCTGGGCCTGGGCGTCGGTGCCCGCCAGCAGGCTGCCCGCCTCGTAGGTCAGGCTGCCCAGTTGGATGGACCTTCTAAAGGGCGCGTCGTCGAAATCGGGCTCGCAGTGCCAGGCGATCACGTGGAAGGCCATGTCCACCACCATCGCGGGGCATTCGAACAGCCCGGCGGCGTCCCGCACCAGCAAATCCAGGTCGTCCTTGTTCATGAAATCATTCAGGAACGTCTGTAAATCCACGTTTTTCGCCTCCTGTCATAATCAATTTGTCCAGATTTCGCGCACATTCAACTGCATTGATCTTATGTTGTGCTGCCAGCACAAACCCTTTTAAAACAATTATACCCACAGCATCGTGAAAAATCAAGTCCTTTCCGCTATAATTCTCACTGTACCGAGCAAGCGGTACGGCAATCGAACGCAGAAAGGATGCGATATTATGATGCTTCTGAAGAATGCAAAGGATATAGATAATCTGGTCGAGGCAGTCAATCGTTGCCGTGACGACGTGCTGCTGCGCTCCACCGACGGACGGGAGGAGTTCAACATGAAGAGCGTGCTCTCCCGCTACATGGCCATTGGCGAGCTGTGCAAGGACCACGGCGACAGCTACGAGGTCTACTGCATGAACAAGGCTGACGAGGTCTATATGATGGAGTTCTTCAACAACCTGGGCCACGTGAACGCCAAGTGCGCGTAATGTCCCAACCACAAAAACAGGCCGTCTCAAAGGACGGCCTGTTTTTGTGGTTGGCCCGGATTACTCGGATTACTTGAGGTAAGCGGCAACCGCGTCCAGATAGGTGACATCCACGTCGTCCTCATCCTGCTCAACGACGACCAGCACGTCGCCGCCATTCCACAGCTTGGCCTTGGCTTCCGGACGGCCTTCGTCATCCACGGCATAGACGCCGTTCCCCAGCGCCTTGACATCCAGGTCCGCGCCTTCGCCGTAGGCGGCGGTCAGGGTCTTGTCGATCTCGTCATAGCTCACGGCCTTGTCATCATAATCCACGCGAATGGCCACCAGCGCGTCCTCGACGAACATGTACTTCACGTCAGCCTTGATGTTGTCAATCGCGACGTTCTCATACTCCACCTCGGTAAAGGTCACGGGGCCGAGGGTATGCTCGGTCTCCACCTCGTGGGGGGCGTTGCCTTCTGCGGCGACGACGTCCTTCTGGGGCATGCCGAACACTACGTCGTTTCGGAAGGTGAACACAGTGACCTTCTCAGCCATCGCAGCCATGGAAAGAACCAGGCACAGCACGGTCAGCACAGCAAAAAACTTTTTCATTGAATAACCTCCTATGCATATCGGATTGTGGTGTAAATATACCACATCCCAAGACGTCCTGTCAACCCGCAGGCACGTAAACGCCTTACAATCATTTCAAAATGCAGCGGCGGCGCAAGCGCCGTCGCCGCATTTCCTACTTTGTATCGTAGTGCACGAACTTTTTCCCGCACTTCTTCTCCATGTACTTCTTCAGCGCCTCGGCGTCGCCTACGCTGTCCCTGGGCAAAATGTAGTAGGCCTTGCCCTTGATGACGAAGTAGAAGCACATGTCGGTATCGGAAAGGCCGTAGATCTCCTTGAACTTGCTGCGAGCGTAGTTCTTCTGGCCCTCCAGGTGCATCTCGACGCCGTTCTCATCGATGTTGAAGGTGGCCTGCTTGCCCTGGTAGTACTTGCGGTACTTGGCGGTGGAATCGTCGGGCCGCTTCCCGCCCCGGGACAGGGCCAGCACCAGCAGTACCGAGCAGATCAGCACATAGCCCACCCCGGCGAAGGAAATCCCGTCCCGGTACAGCATGTAGCTGAAGTAGATCGCCCCCGCCGCGCCCAGCACGCCCAGCACGATGCGCATGGCCGGGGAGATCTCCTTCTTCTGGCGGTACAGGGCTTCAAAGTCCGAGAGCACCGCGTCGGTGTAGGTGAAGGCGGCGTGGAACAGCCCGCCGGCTTGCCTTTCGCTCATTTACTTCTTGCCCTGGCCGTAGTAGGCGTTGGGGCCGTGCTTGCGCATGTAGTGCTTGTCCTGGATACGCTGGGGCGCCGGGGCCGCGGCGGGATACACCTGGCGGGTGAGTATGGCCATGCGGGCCACTTCCTCAAGCACGGCGGCGTTGTGCACGGCGTCGATGGCGTTCTTGCCCCAGGCGAAGGGACCGTGGCTGTGGCAAATCACCGCGGACACGGCCATCGGGTCGATGTTGCGCTCGCGGAAGCACTCCACGATGGTGTTGCCGGTGTTCAGCTCGTAGCCGGCGTCCAGCTCCTCCTGGGTCAGGTGGCGGGCGCAGGGGATCGGGCCGTAGAAGTAGTCGGCGTGGGTGGTGCCGTAGCAGGGGATGTCCAGGCCCGCCTGGGCCCAGGCCACCGCGTAGGTGCTGTGGGTGTGTACGATGCCGCCGATATTCGGGAAGGCGTTGTACAGCACCATGTGGGTCAGCGTGTCGGAGGAGGGGTTCATTTCGCCCTCCACCTTATTGCCCTTCAGGTCCATGACCACCAGGTCCTCGGGCTTCAGATCGTCATACTCCACGCCGGAGGGCTTGATGACGAACAGGCCCTTCTCCCGGTCGATGCCCGAGACATTGCCCCAGGTAAAGGTGACCAGCTTGCGCATGGGCAGCTCCATGTTGGCCTCGTATACGGCCTTCTTCAAACTTTCAAGCATGGGTTATTCCTCCTCTTATTCCGTGATCGTGTACATCGCGACCTCGTCGATCTCCCGGTTGGTGCCCACCAGCACGTCCTGGCCGGCGGCGTTGACGAAGTGCATCAGGTTCGCGCAGCCGGTGTTCTTATCGATGAACTCGGTCCTGTACGCGCCGTCCTCGTAGGTGATGGCGATGGTGCACTTCGTGCCCTTGCGCCAGCCCACGCACCAGGTGGGTTTGCCCAGCAGCATGCCGGCCCAGGTGGCGTGGAGCATCTCGGTCTCCTTCTCGGGGGCGGGATACTTCCAGGTGGGCACATAGTTTCCGAATTCGTCCAGGTGGAAGATGGTCAGGGCGCTTCCGTGGAAGGGGCTGATCATGCCCAGCTCCAGCTGGCCGTCGCCGTCAAAGTCGATCAGCACCGAATCGCTGGAGGGCACCGGGCACAGCAGGTCCACCGTCCACTCCTTGCCGGGAGCGACGGGGGGACGGAACAGGTAGGTGCCCTCCTCGCAGCCCACCACGCCGGCCTCGTAGCCGTCGATGCAGACCTTGCTGTAGCCGTGGTTGCGCAGCATGTCATCCATGATCGGCTCCAGGGTCAGCTGGTGATCCTCGTTGAAAACGGACAGGTCAGCGGGCAGCACCGAAGCGTAGCACGCGCCGGGGAAGCGCCAGTCGTTCTTGTACTCGTGATCGCTCTTCAGGCAGCAGACCAGCAGGTAGTTGGTGCCGTTCCTGTTCAGGATGCCGAAGCGGTGCACGAAGGGCGCTTCGCACAGCGTGCGGATCTCCCAGTCCCCCTTCTTCTTCGCGGTGGCGATGACGATCTTCGCGTCGGCGGAGTCGTTGGGAGAATAGAACTTATGGGTGGCCAGGAACTGGCCGTCCGCGCCGGGCACCGGCACCATGGTCATTACGCCGCCGGGCTCGCTCCACACCGTGTCCAGCTGGGCGCCGTCCTCGGCGAACACATAGCAGGGGTCGTGCTTCTCGGCGGCCACCAGGAAGCGATGCTCGCCCTGCCAGGTCAGTTCGGACATGGCATAGCACTTGTTCAGGTTCGATATGACCTTCTTCTCGATCTTCATAGCATATCCTTTCCGCCGCCGAAGGCGGCGAGATTATTATTCCTGCCGGTCCAGTATCTCCGACATGCTCCGGCACGCGAATTTGATGTCCTCGGCCCAGGTGTCGTCGTTGCCGACGTACCACATCTCGGTCACATAGCGGCGAACGCCCAGGTGCCAGGCCCGGGAAATGACGGCGCCAAAGTCCACGTGGCCGGTGAGGAAGGGTACCTCGCGGAACACGCCGGGCACGGTCTCCTTCAGGTGCAGCGCCACGATGTGGCCCCTGCCGGAATACAGGTCGTCCAGCACGCTGCCGCCTGAGGACAGCGCGGCATTGGTCAGGTTGCCGGAATCGGGGTAGACGCCCAGGTAGGGGCTGCCCACCGCGTCCACGTAATACATGGACTTCCAGACGGTGTTCATGAAATCGGTCTCCATGGTCTCGAAGCCCATCATGATGCCCCTCACGGCGGCCATCTCCGTGGCCTTCTTCAGGTTTTCGAGGAACCAGGCCTTCGTCTCGGCGGAGCTCTCCTCGTAGTACACGTCGTAGCCCGCCAGCTGTATGATGCGGATGCCCAGGTCGTCGGCCAGCAGTATGGCCTTCTCCATGATCTCCATGCTCCGCGCCCGCACCTCGGCATCCGGCGCGCCAAAGGGGTACTTGCGGTGGCCGGACAGGCACATGCTGCGGATGGGCAGGCCCACCTCCTTCATGGTCCGAACCAGCTCCAGCCGCTCATCGGCCGTCCAGTCCAGCCGGGCCAGCTTTTCATCCTTCTCGTCGATGCTGATCTCCACGAAATCATAGCCGGCCTCCTTGGCAAAAGCCAGCTTCTCCCGCCAGGACAGGCTTGGCGGCATGGCCTTCTCGTAAAGGCCGATGGCATACTTCTTCATGTTCTGATTCCCCGTTCATTCAAATTTTGCAAAGGCAGGAAGCATCAGATGCGCCATGTGTTGTTAACATTATATCGGAAAAGACTTAATTTTGCAATAGGGTAACCCGGCACAATCATCGAACATATTTCGTTTTTTTGACATTATGGCGAATTTTCAGCGCGCATTTATTCGTTAAGCCGGCATAAAATAGAATTATATTTAATAATCAAACGTAAACAAACGCCTTTATGATCGTTATATGATTGTTTTATGTTCATATTCGGAGCGTTATGATGAAAAAACGCCCCAAATATGAACATATATCCCGCTTGAATTGTAAAGTAACGCTTGAACTTTTGTTCATTTTCGCGTATAATGGAAGGGCAAAGGTTGGAAACGAACATTAACCGACGGAAAGGGAGGATTCAATGAGCAAGGTATCTGAAATGACCCGCGAGAAGTGGATCATGTCCACGTTCCCCGAGTGGGGCACCTGGCTGGTGGAGGACATCGAGAACGAAGTCGTCCAGCCCGGCAACGTGGCGATGTGGTGGCTGGGCTGCACGGGCATCTGGTTCAAGACCCCCGGCGGCGCGAACATCACCATCGACCTGTGGTGCGGCAACGGCAAGCGCACCCACGGCGACGGAAAGATGAAGGTGGGCCACCAGATGGCCAACATGTGCGGCGGCCGCGCGATGCAGCCGAACCTGCGCAACGTGCCCTTCGTGATCGACCCCTTCGCCTTCAAGCAGGTGGACGCGGTGCTGGCCACCCACTACCACCAGGACCACATGTCCGCCGAATGGGCGGCCCACGTGATCAACAGCGGCATGACCACCACCGACGAAAACGGCAAGGAGATCCCCGTGCCCTTCATCGGCCCGCTGAAGAGCGTGGAGACCTGGGTGAAGTGGGGCGTGCCGGAGGAGCGCTGCAGGATCGTCAAGCCCGGCGACACCATCAAGCTCAAGGACATCGAGATCATCTGCCTGGACAGCTTTGACCGCACCTGCATCGTCACCACCGATTCCACCGGCCCCGACCGGGAGGAGCTGACCGGCAAGTGCCCCACCGACATGGACGAGAAGGCCACTTCTCCATCTACTTCGCCAAGCACGGCAAGGACTACGACATCGACGTGGCCTTCGGCTCCTTCGGCGAGAACCCCATCGGCATGCAGGACAAGATGACCTCCATCGACGTGCTTCGCATGGCCGAGAACCTGCGCTGCAAGGTGGTCGTGCCCATCCATTGGGACGTGTGGACCAACTTCCAGGCCGATTGCGAGGAGATCAAGCTGCTCTACGACTTCAAGAAGGACCGCAACGAGTACAAGTTCCACCCGTTCTTCTGGCAGGTCGGCGGCAAGTACGTCTATCCCCAGGACAAGGACAAGATCTACTTCCACCATCGCCGCGGCTTCGAGGACTGCTTCGAGGCGCCCCAGAACATCCCCTACAGGTCCTGCCTGTAAGCGCCTGAAGGAGGAACAACATGGCAGACAAGACCATACTTCAGAAGATCGTTGAACGCGGTCACTACAAGTTCGTCGACAGGGTGGATTCCTGGCAGGAGGCCGTGAAGCTGAGCTGTGAATCCCTGGCGGCGACCGGCTATGTGTCCGACAACTACTACCAGCAGATCGTGGACTGCATCGAAAAGTACGGCCCCTATGTGGTGTTCGAGCACTACGTGGCCATGCCCCACAGCCAGGAGGGCGCCGAGGGTGCCAACCAGACCGCCGTGGGCTTCATGCGCGTGAAGGAAGACGTGGACTTCGGCAAGGACGAGGACGGCGAGGACAAGGTCGCCCGCCTGTTCTTCACCCTGGCCGCCAAGGACCCCAACGAGCACCTGGACAACATGCAGCAGCTGATGCAGATCTTCACCAACGAGTCCCTGCTGGACGCCCTGATGGCGGCCAACACCCCCGAGGACATCCTGAAGGCCGAGGCCGACTATCCCCCGGAGGACGATATGTAATTGCCTGTGGCGACTGATAGTCGCCGCTACACCCGGATTTTACACACACCGTAGCGGCGGCAACCTGCCGCCACCAACCGCGCCTGTAGCGGCGGCAACCTGCCGCCACCACCCACCAACAACAGAGAGGGGAATTATCTGTGAACATACCCGTTATAGGACCCGTATGGGATTTCTTTAGCACGTACATCCTGCGCCAGGCGCCCTGGATGATCGGCTTCATCACGATGATCGGCTACATCCTGATGAAGAAAAAATGGTACGACGTGCTGGGCGGCACCCTGAAGGCCATCATCGGCATGCTGATTTTGAACGTCGGCTCCGGCGGACTGACCAGCAACTTCCGGCCCATACTGGCCGGCCTGAAGGACCGCTTCAACCTGACCGCTGCGGTCATCGACCCCTACTACGGCCAGAACGCCGTGACCGCCGGCGTCGAAGAGCAGTTCGGCGCGGCCTTCTCCTCGGCAGTGACGCTGCTGCTGATCGCGTTCATCGTCAACATACTGCTGGTGCGCTTCAACAAGATCACCAAGTGCCGCTCGCTGTTCACCACCGGCCACGTGCAGTTCCAGCAGGCCGCCACGGCCTACTGGCTGATCCTGTTCGCGCTGCCCGGACTGTGGCAGGGCGGCGTCAAGACCGTTCCGATGCTGATCATCATGTCCATCATACTGGGCGCCTACTGGGCCGTCGGCTCGAACCTGACCGTCAAGCCCATGCAGGAACTGACCGACGGCGCCGGCTTCGCCATCGCCCACCAGCAGATGTTCGGCATCCGCCTGGGCTACATCCTGGCCGACAAGATCTTCGGCACCAACGGCGGCAAGCGCAAGAAGGAGATCAAGAAGGTGGGCGACCTGGAGCTGCCCGGCTTCTTCTCCATCTTCAATGAGAACATGGTTTGTACCGCCATCCTGATGACCGTCTTCTTCGGCATCATCATGGTCATCATCGGCAAGCCCTTCTTCGTGGCCCAGGAGAAGCTGAAGGAAGCGGACAGCTTCGTGATGTACATCCTGAACACCACCCTGAACTTCGCCGTGTACCTGGCCATCCTGCAGCTGGGCGTTCGCACCTTCGTCACCGAGCTGACCGCCTCCTTCCAGGGCATCGCCGACAAGCTGCTGCCCTCCTCCGTGCCCGGTGTCGACTGCGCGGTGTGCTACGGCTTCGGCGACGCCAACGCCGTGACCTTCGGCTTCCTGGCCGGCCTGGCCGGACAGCTGGTGGCCATCATCGCCCTGATCATCTTCAAGAGTCCCGTGCTGATCATCTGCGGCTTCGTTCCGGTGTTCTTCGACAACGCCACCATCGGCCTGGTGGCCAACGAAAAGGGTGGCCTGAAGGCCTGCCTGTGCATCCCCTTCCTGTCCGGCCTGATCCAGGTCTTCGGCTCGGCCTTCATCGCCGGCTGGGTCGGCATGGCGCAGTACGGCGGCTACCTGGGCATGTTCGACTGGGCGACCGTTTGGCCGGTCATCACCGTGATCCTGAAGTTCCTGAGCTACGCGGGCGTGGCCGTGGTGGCCATCCTGCTGCTGGCCCTGCCCCAGATCGAATACATGCGCGATCCCAAGGGCTACTTCCTGATCACCGAGGATTACGAGGCTTACAAGGAGTATATGGCCTCCAAGCAGACCTCCAGGAAGCGCAAGTAATAACATATTATTGGAAAGGAATAATGAAACATGTCTAAGCTCGACAACAAGAAGTTCATGGTTTGCTGCGCCAACGGCGCCGGTTCCTCGCTGATGATGAAGATGACGCTGCAGAAGGTGCTGACCAAGCTGGGCGTCAAGCCCGCCAACATCCACCACTGCTCCCTGTCCGAGGGCAAGAGCGCCGCACCCAACTACGACATCGTGCTGTGCGCCCGCAACTTCGCCAACATGTTCGCCGATGCCCAGAAGAAGGGCACCACCGTGCTGGGCCTGAAGAACATCATGTCCGCCCCCGAGATGGAGCAGGCGATGAAGGACGCCGGACTGCTGGACTGACCTGAACCGACCGATTCGGCGAGCGCCGGCGGTGGCCATGCCGCCGCCGGCGCCCTGCATATTCAGGAGCAATATGATCAGATCCATCCTATTCGACCTCGATGGTACGCTGTACGACTTCACGTCGTCCCACGCCGTGGCCATGAACCGGCTGGCAAGCTACGCCGCCAGTACCCTCGGCCTGTCGCGGGAGCGCTTCGATGCACTGCAGCGCGAGGCCTTTCAACGGCAGAAGGCGCGCGTCGGCGGCACTGCCGCCATTCACAACCGGCTGATTCGCTGCCAGCTGATGCTGGAGGCCGCCGGGAAGCCCATTGCCCATGCGCCGGAGATGGCCGACCTCTATTGGTCCACGCTGCTCAGCCGCATAAGGCCTCTGCCCGATGCGATCGACGCCCTGGCGCGGCTGCGCTTTATGGGATTGACCGTCGGCATCGGCAGCAACATGACCGCGGACTGGCAGTATGCCAAGCTGAAGCGCCTGAGCCTGATGGCCTATGTGGACTTCATCGTCACCAGCGAGGAGGCCGGCGTAGAGAAGCCGGCGGCAGGATTCTTTCAGCTGTGCGCTGAAAAGGCCGGGCATGCCCCGGGAGAATGCGCCTTCGTGGGCGATAACCTTGAAGGTGACGCCCTGGGCGCCCTGGACGCGGGCATGGCCGCTTTCTGGCTGTGCCGAAGCCCCGAACCCGCAGACGCGCCGGACGGCATCACACGGATCCAGTCGCTTTCCGAGCTTCCGGCACTGATAGAATCACGTTGACCCCAAAGGAGTCATGACCCATGAAACGAGATCGCCAGACCGTCAGTCTTCGCCACGCGGAGATGCTGGCCATGATCCGGGACCGTCAGGAAATCCTGGTGGATGAGTTGGCGCGGGCCTTTGACATCTCCGCAATGACCGTTCGGCGCGATTTGCAGACTCTGGAGGAGCAGGGCAAGATCAGCCGCTTCCACGGCGGCGCGACCGTCGATGTGCGCGCCGTCGCCCCTGACGAAAAGAGCCGGGTGGCTCAATGCCAACGCCTGATCGCACGCTGCGCCGCCTCGTTGGTAGCCAGCGGCGACAGTCTGCTGATCAACGGCAGCAATACGGCCCTGGCGGTGCTGGACCATCTGGAGGACAAGTCGGTCAGCGCGTTCACCAACAACGCCATGATGGTGGGCCATCGGTTCCCCGACGGCGTGGACGCGCAGTTGTCCGGCGGTGTGCTGCGGGGTTCGCGCCACATCCTCACCGGTGATCTGGCCCTTCGCAACCTGATGGACGTGCATGCCGACAAGGCCTTCCTCGGCTGTACCGGCATTTCCCCCGACGGCGAGATCCTCTGCGGCATCCCCGCCGAGCTGGGCATCAACGAGACGATGATCGCGCACGCCGACGCCTACTTCATACTCGCCGACTACACCAAGATCGGCAAGGCCGGTACCTACGCCAGCTTCCATTTGGAAAAGAAGGGCTGCGTGATCACCGACGAATTTGCCCCTTCCGGGGTGCTGGACCAGCTGCGCGCCACGGGCATGCGGGTGATCCAGGTGCGCTCAGAGGATTACCCCGAGGTTTGCTGATCGAACGTTGACATTTGTCCCCGCATGGCGTATAATGAACATGTTATGGTTTTAACCGACCAATCAATTTGTAAAGGAGCGACATTCCATGAAGCAGTTTACCTACACCATCAAGGACGCCCTGGGCATCCACGCCCGTCCCGCCGGCCTGCTGGCCAAGAAGGCCAAGAGCTATGCCGACACCGCCGTGACCATCACCGCCAACGGCAAGACGGTCAACCTGGGCCAGCTGATGAAGCTGATGGCCCTGGGCGTGAAGCAGGGCACCGAGGTCACCATCACCTGCGACGGCGCGAACGAGGAAGAGGCTGCCGCCGGCCTGCTGGCCTTCCTGGAGGAGAACCTGTAAGGTGTAAACGGTCAAGAGCCAGCCCTGCGGGGCTGGCTCTTATCATGGGTGACAGCATGAAATACGACGCGATTTTCTTCGACCTCGACGGCACGGTGGTGGATTCCCTGCAGGACATCGTAGACGCCGTGAACCACACCATGCGCCATTTCCAGTTGCCGGAGCGCACCGCCGATGAACTCAAGCCCCACCTCGGCTGGGGCGTGGGCCACCTGATGCGCGCCATCCTTCCGGAGCTGCCCCAGGAAAAGGTGGACGAGGTGCTGGACCACTACCGCCCCTACTACGCCCGGCATGCCGGGGACAAGAGCCGTCCCTTCGACGGCATCCCTGGAATGATGGAACGGCTGAAGGCCGACGGGCTGCTTCTGGCGATCCTCTCCAACAAGCCCGACGCCGCCGTGCAGCCCCTGGTCCGGCAGTACTTTTCCGGCCTGGTCAGCCTGGCCGTGGGCGAGCTGCCGAACGTGCGCCGAAAGCCCCACCCCGACATGGTGGAAGCCGCCGCCCGGCAGCTGAACGTGCCCTTGGCGCGCTGCCTGTACGTGGGCGATACCGAGGTGGACATCGACACCGCAAAAAACGCAGGCATCGACTGTGCCTGCGTCACCTGGGGCTTCCGCACCCGTAAGCAGCTCCGTTCCGCCGGCGCGACGGTCATCGTCGATACGCCGGAGGCGTTGGCTTCTTACATACTTCCCAGCAATTGATACAGTATGCGGTACAGCGTCCCCGCGTCCTCGGGGCTCAGGCTGATGCACTTGCCCATCTGGCCGGGGATGCAGGCGGCGCGGTCCCGCAGGGCCAGGCCGGCATCGGTCAGGGCGACCACCAGGTTGCGCTCGTCCTCGGCGGAGCGGGCGCGGGTGACCAGGCCCTTCTCGGCCAGCTTCTTGATCACCGGCGTCAGTGTGCCGGAATCCAGGTGCAGCCGCTCCCCGATCTCCTTGCTGGTGACCGAGGGCTTTTCCCACAGCACCATCATGGTCACATATTGGGTGTAGGTCAGGTCGATGTCGTCCAGGAAGGGCTTGTACTTCTTCACGACCTCCCGGGCGCAGGCGTAGAGCGGAAAGCACAGCTGGTTTTCCAGCTTCAACGCCTCATACTGCGTATCCGCCATATCAGGTCACCCCGAGCAGCTTGACCTGCTTGCGGGCAAACTCCGCCGCGTCGGCGCAGTCCTGGGCATTGGGCCGGCCCTTGTTCAGGAACAGGAATTCACCCTTACACTGGAAGAACATCTCCGCAGTCTTCACCGCGTTGCCCGCCGCCGCAGACTTGATGGCCGCATAGGTGGATTTCTTGGTGCAGGCGCTGCCGAACACCACGATCTTGCCGATATTCTTCGCGTTGGCGCTGATGAAATTGACCACCGCCGGGTCGGGCTTGCCGCCATACACGCTGGCGCCCAGGAATACCACGTCGGCATACTTCTCAAGCGGTTGATCCACGGTCCTGGCCTCGGCCCCCACGGCCTCGGCGATGGCGTCCGCCAGCTTCTTCGTGGCGCCGCCCTTGCTGAAATAGCGCACCTCAGTCCTCATATCTTACGCTCCCTTCCTTTCCGCTTCATAGCCCGCGCGCACGGCCTTTGCCAGCTGGTCCGCACAGGAGGTGGGCCTCGCGCCGCACAGGTTCCCCAGCAGATACGATTCGATCTTCTCCACCGTCCAGCCGTCCACCAGCTTCGATATCGCCTTCAGGTTGCCGTTGCAGCCCCCCAGGAAGCTGATGTTGCTGACCACATCCCCGTCCAGGTCATAGCTGATCATCTGGGAACAGGTCATCTGCGTCTTGTAGTCGTGATGCATGACAATCCTCCATTCGGTTGCATTTAATCAATTTTGCAAAATTAATTATATCACACAACAACATCGGTGTCAAGTGGACAAATACTGATTTATCGGGCTGACACGGCCTCCCAAAGCCTTCCCCAGGCAGCGAAGCTGCCGGTTCAGGGAACGCCCAAACTATCGTTACCGCAGGGGGAACGACCTCATCCGACCCGCTACGCGGGCCACCTTCCCCTGAAGGGGAAGGCTTTTGGTTGCGCCCGCTATATTCCCTAACCCCTAAAACCTAACCCCTAACCCCTAACTACTGATTTATCGAGCACAGCTCGATAAATCAGTAGTTGCCTGTCAAAACGCGCTGATGGGCAGGCTCTCGTCGTCCTGGCCCTTTTCGATCTTCAACACCTTTATGGTATAGCTGTTCTCCCCGTCCACGCGCACGGTGGCAGTTTCCCCCACACGGCGGCCCATGACGGCCTTGCCCAGGGGGGATTCCTTGCTGATGATGCCGTTGACGGCGTCCTCCCGCAGGGTGGTCATCAGCGTGATGGTCTCGGTGTCGCCGTCCTCCACGTATTCGATGGTCACCCGGTCGAACAGGCCCGCCACGCCCTCGCGGGTGTCGGACTCTATGACCTTGGCGGTGGCGATCATCCGCCGCAGGTAGCGCAGGCGGCTGTCGCAGCGGCGCAGTTCCTGCTTGGCGGCCTTGTATTCATAGTTTTCGCTCAGGTCGCCGAAGCTCCGGGCGGTCTTTAAATCCTCGATGCACTTGGGCCGCACCACCTTCATGCGGTAATCAATCTCCTCCTGCATCTTTTTGATATCCACTTCCGTCAGTTCGTTGTACATTGCCCTCGCCTCACCGGATAAAATTTGTCATCTCGCCCTGCTCCTTCACGGGCAGGCCGTACTTTTCCCTGCCCAGGGCGATGCTCTTGACCAGGAAGGCCATGTTCCGCGCCACCATGCGCATATTCCGCAAGCCCTCGGCGTCCTGGGCCGCCTCGCCGGGCGTCATGCCGTGGACGCTGTTCCAGTAGTAGCCGGAGGCCACCGGCATGCCGGAGATGGTGAAGTACTTGTTCAGCCGGTCAAAGGCCGCGGACGAGCCGCCCCGTCGACAGACCGCCACCGCGGCGCCCACCTTCATGGTCTTGTCGAAGCTCGTGGAATAGAACAGCCGGTCCAGGAAGGCCATGACCGTGGCATTGGGGCCGGCGTAGTACACCGGGCTGGCCACCACGATGCCGTCCGCCGCCTCGAACTTCGGCGCGACCTCGTTCACCATGTCGTCGAACACGCACTTGCCCTTGCCCGCACAGCTGTTACAGGCGATGCAGCCACGAATGGGCTTGTTGCCCACGTGGATCGTCTCCGCATCGACGCCCTCGGCTTCGAAAACCTTCGCCATCTCAGAAAGCGCCAGCGCCGTGTTGCCGTTGGCCTTCGGGCTGCCGTTGATCAGCAATACCTTCATGTGATAACACCCCTGTCATGTTTTGATGTATTATATCACCTTGTCGCACCGGAGTCAAACCGACGTTGAAGGATATGGCGAGATGTGGTAGAATAGAAGAAAATACTGATTTATCGAGCATCAGCTCGATAAATCAGTATTTTCAAAGGAGGTTCCATCATGCCCGATTCCATCATCATCGGCGCAGCGATTGTCGACATTCCCCTGTCGCCCGTGACCCCGGACATATTCACCGCCCACTCCACGCCGCTGGAGCGCATCGCCATGGGCTTGGGCGGTGACGCGGCCAACGAGTCGCTGGTATTGGCCCGGCTGGGACACGCGCCGGCGCTGGTCAGCGTGGTGGGCGACGACGCCCCCGGCGATTTCATCCGCCAAACCCTCTCCGGGGCAGGCGTAGATGTCTCCGCTGTAACCGTGCGGGAGGGATTGGACACCGGCATCAACGTCGTGCTGGTGCGCCCTGACGGCGAGCGCAGCTTCATCACCAGTCGCAGCGGCAGCCTGCGTCAGCTGAGCCTTTCGGACATACTGCCCGCCCTTGATGCCCCCTCCCTCTCCGGCGCAAGGGTCGCCTGCCTGGCCAGCCTGTTCGTATCGCCCCGGCTGACACTCGAGGACACCGCCACACTGTTCGACATCCTGAAGTCCCGGGGCCTGATCCTCTGCGCCGACACCACCCGCCCCAAGAACGGGGAAACCCTGCGGGAGGCCGGCGCTCTGCTCTCCCGGCTGGACTACTTTTTCCCAAATCTCGAAGAAGCCGCGACCCTCACCGGCGAACAGGACCCCGACGCCGTGGCCCACGCCCTGCTGGACTGCGGGGTCAAACACGTGGCACTGAAGCTGGGCGGCAAGGGCTGCCTGCTGAAGAGTCGGGAAGAACGCCACCTGGTCCCCGCCGTGCCCGGCGTCCGCTGCGTGGACACCACCGGCGCGGGCGACACCTTTGCCGGGGCCTTCATCGCCGCGATCCTCGAGAGCCGAACCTTCGCCGACTGCGGTCGCTTCGCCAATGCCGCCGCGTCGCTGTGCGTGGAAACCGTCGGCGCGACGGAGGGAACGTGGACACGAGCGGAGGTAGAGCAGCGGCTCAAAATATAGCGGCGCTTTTGCCGCTATCGTCAAAAAGCGCCGCTACATTCTCATCTCAGAATAATCCCCGTTTCATCCGCGAACCGAGGATTATTCTGCATGAGCCCCAGGGTCCTTCGCGCTGCGCCGTCCGGTTTGCTGCGCCCACCCTCCCAGGCTTCAACCGCCTTTTTGGTCACGCCAATGCAAGCGGCAAAAGTGCTTTGCGTCATATCTGCATTCAGGCGAATTTGTTTGATCTCGGCAGGCGAAAAGGCCTTGACCTCCTGGATGGTGACCTTATGAACGACTACATCCGCGTTTTCACCGTTCTCATAGGCGATGATCTCTTTGAGGGAGCTCATCATATCGTCAAACAGTTTGCTCATTTTATCATCCCCTTGCTTTGTTATCATATATTTTTCCGAGGGCTTCGATCGTGATCTTCAGAATATGCTTTTCTTCCTCTGTCAGGTTCTCCTTGCTCGATTTGGCATACGCGGCCAGAAAACAGATCTTTTCACCCACCTCATAATCAACGTATATTACGCGGGCCGATCCTCTTTTTCCCCGACCTTCATAGGCAAAGCGCATCTTCCTCGCGCTGCCCGTTCCAGGTATGACCTCACCAAGCTTGGGATTCCTGATCAGCATATCCTCAAGTCGAACGAAATCTGAATCATTCAGACCTGCCTCCTTCCAATTGTTGAAGAAGGTCCTCGTATAGACAAATTCACGCGTCATTTGTATCACCCATTTAAATTGTACCCTATAATTTAGGGTTTGTCAATAAGCTAATATTCGACATGTAAAATGATAATCTCAAGGCATTTTCCAATACCGGCGAACATCCTGACTTTATATTTTCGTTTTCCCTTTCATTCTTTTCCGTTTAAAGCGTCAACAAGCTCTCCTACAAGGCGTTTCTCCCTGTCGTTTAGCTTACTCCACTGTTGGATGAGCTGGCACTGTTCTGCCGTAAGTCCCATCTGATTATCCACATCAAAGAATTGGGGAAGCGTCATTCCCATGCCATTACAAATGCTTTCAAGTGTTGCTATGGATGGTTCGGTGTTACGCTTAAACATATTGCGCACCGTAGACCATGGAATATCTGCCTCCTTTGCGACTCTGTAAATCGTCCACCCGCGTTCATCCATCAGCTGCTGCAACCTCGCCTTAACATCCATCCTATCACCCCCTGACTATATGATACCTGTTATTTGAGCGGCAAAAAATCTTTCAGATGGACTATACATAATAGGCTATATGTGCTATAATATAAAATACAAATGGAACACTGTAATCTCAATCACATTTAGGAGGAAAAACCAATGGCACAAATGAGAAGATGCCCTTCATGCGGTAAAGAAGTAGCTTCCAACGCATGGAAATGTCCACATTGCGGTCACAGCTTCACAGGAGAGAAAGTATCTGTTAACATAAACGCAGGTTGTTTAACAGCCTTGCTTGTAGGGCTTGGGTTCTTTATGCTGTTACTGATTTGCATGGCAGTGAGTGGAAACTGACATAAAAAAACAATAAGGACGGCTTTCACTGACTCATTTTCCCCCGCAACCTGACAAAGGGACCGCTCGGCGTCATACCGTGCGATCCCTTTGTCAGGTTCTTAACGTTTTATATCTCGTCGTTCTCCGTCGTGTTCTCGAGGTTCTCGCCCTCCTCGGGCTCTTCCGTCTCGGAATCCTCCTCCTCGGCCTCGGCCCTGGCCACGCCAACCACCTTGCTCTCCTCTGCCACGCGCATCAGGCGCACGCCCTGGGTGTTGCGGCCCAGCGTGGAGATGCTGCCCACGGGCACGCGGATGATGGTGCCGTCGTCGGTGATCAGCAGGATGTCCTCGGCCTCGTCGGCCAGCAGCTGGGAGTCGCGGGGACAGGTCCCCTGACTCACTTTCCTGCTTCATCGGGTGAGTCAAGGGACCTGTCCCTGTGACTCTATAATTTGAAGCGATCTGCCCCCTTGACTCTTTTATATTAAAATATTGACATTTTAATATTTTATAATATAATATATCCGTAGGCGCAACACAACGACGCAACAGGGGAGAATGATTATGAAGAGATTCCTGTACATCCTGCTGGCGGCGCTGCTGCTGGCAACGGTAAATACGGCTTTGGCGGAGGATGAGATCCTCATCGTGCCGGTGGACGCGGAAGCGATGGTATTGGAGGACGTCACGCCATCGGTGGACATAAACGTAGCGGCATTGGAGAATGTCGTCCTGCAATCGGACACCCCGGTGGCCAATTATGTCTCAGGCAACCTGGCGCACTTCGTCCAGCCCTCGGACGGCGACATACTGTCCCCAGGAGAGGTGGATATACTCCTGACCTACGACGACGACGGCGTGTGGGGATCGTCGGGCCACCTCCTGACCGATGCCGAGATCTACAACAATTACATGCCCACCTACCTTGGCATCACCAAGGACGGCCACACCGAGGTCGTCGAGATCCGCAATAACAACATTGCCTTCAACGGTACCGGCAAGTGCTATGCCACCGTCAACCTGACCGAGCCCGGCACATACAGGCTCAGCATTGCCTCGCACCTGGGCACGTCGGATCCCGAGGTCATCACGGTCACGGTCGACGACGGTTCGTCCTCGGAACCCCAGCCGGAAAACCCCGGCTATTATCTGATTCCGGAACAGACGGAATACACCATCAACCTGGCCTACAGCAACACCGCCTGCTTCAACTTCAGGCTGTCCCTCTACCGGATGGAGACCGATTACAACTGGGGCTTCGGCCAAAGCGGAGATGACGTCGTCGAACTGATTTCAGCCAAGTCCAACAGCGGCGACATCCCGCCGCTGCGGGAGGAGGACGGCCGCTACGTCTGCGATTTTTCCCTCGTCTTCCAAGGCACCGGCGTCGGCACGGCCTACCTTGAAATCGGGGTATACGTCGGCAATGCCGAGTACGACAAGCATACGATCACCTTCCACGTGATCAATGATCCCAGCGTAAAGCCCGCGCCGGTCAACATCAGCAAGTGCGCGGTCACTGTGAAGGACCAGACCTACACCGGCAAGGCGCTCAAGCCCGTGGTAACGGTGAAGTACGGCAAGACAAAGCTCGTGAAGGGCACCGACTACACTGTTTCCTACAAGAACAACAAAGGGGCAGGCACCGCCACCGTGACGCTGACCGGCAAAGGCGACTACACCGGAACAAGGAAGGTCACCTTCACCATTAAGCCCGCAAAGCTTTCGAAGTGTACTTTCAGCGCGCTGAAGGACGCGGTATACTCCGGAGCGGCGAGGAAACCCGGGGTAACGGTGAAGTTCGGCACAGCAAAGCTGAAAAAGGGCACGGACTACACCGTCGCCTACAAGAACAACATCGAAGTGGGCACTGCCACGGTGACGCTGACCGGCAAGGGGAACTTCACAGGCACGAAAAAGCTGACCTTTGCCATCAACCCGAAGAATGTATCCATCTCGAAGCTGGCTGCAGGCACGAAGCAGCTTTCCGTCCAGTGGACGGCCCGTGAGGACGTGACCGGGTATGAGATCGAATACGGGCTGAATTCCAAATTGAAGGACGGCACGACAGTCAAGGTGAAGAAAGCTGCGACAGCGAAGAAGGTGATCAAAGGCCTGAAGAGCGGGAAGAAGTACTATGTGCACATTCGCGCCTACAGGAAGGTGGGCAGAAAGACCTACTGGTCAGCCTGGTCGAAGACCAAATCCACGAAGGTGCAATAGGCTACAGATAAATGCCACAGCAGGGCCCTTCGGCATTTTCGCCGAAGGGCCCCTTGTGTTGACTGTGCTATGATTATTTATTCATCAGATCTCGTCGTTCTCCGGCGCATTCCCGAGGTTCTCGTCCTCCTCAGGCTCCTCCTCCTCGGCCTCGGCCCTGGCCACGCCAACCACCTTGCTCTCCTCTGCCACGCGCATCAGGCGCACGCCCTGGGTGTTGCGGCCCAGTGTGGAGATGCTGCCCACGGGCACGCGGATGATGGTGCCGTCGTCGGTGATCAGCAGGATGTCCTCGGCCTCGTCGGCCAGCAGCTGGCAGGTCAGCCTGCCGGTCTTGGGCGTCAGGTTCATGGCCTTGATGCCCTTGCCGCCTCGGCTCTGCACCCGGTACTCGTCGATCTCGGTCAGCTTGCCGTAGCCGTTCTCGGTGATGGACAGCACCTTCATGTCCGGGAAGACCGGGCACATGTCCACGACCGCGTCGCCGGGGTTCAGCTCGATGGACTTCACGCCCATAGCCGCGCGGCCGATGGGGCGCATGTCCGTCTCGGGGAAGCGGATGGCCATGCCGTCCCGGGTGCCCAGCAGCACCTCGTAGCTGCCGTCGGTCAGCGCAACGCCGATCAGCTCGTCGTCCTCCCGCAGCACCAGGGCGATCAGGCCGCTCTTGCGCAGGTTCGTGAATTCGCTCAGCTCGGTGCGCTTGATCACGCCGTTCCTCGTCGCCATGATCAGATAGTGGCCCGCCACCTTCTCCGCCGGCACCGGCAGCAGCGCCTTCACCTTCTCGCCGGCGTCCAGCTGCAGCAGGTTCACGATGGCGGTGCCCCGGGCGGTGCGCCCAGCCTCGGGGATCTGGTAGCAGTTCAGCTGGTACACCCGGCCCCGGTTGGTAAAGAACATCAGCGTATCGTGGGTGTTGACCACGTACATCTGCTCGACGAAGTCCTCCTCACGGGTGGTGGTCCCGACGATGCCCTTGCCGCCCCGCTTCTGGGCGCGGTAGGTGGCCTTGGGCAGGCGCTTGACGTAGCCGTAGTGGGTCAGCGTGACGACCATGTCCTCCTCGGCGATCAGGTCGAGCATGTCGATCTCGCCCTCCAGCGCGGAGATCTCGGTGCGGCGCTCGTCGGCGTACTTGCGCTTGATCTCGGTGATCTCGTCCTTGATGATGCCCAGCACCATGCTCTCATTGGCCAATACCTCTTTATAGTAGGCAATCAGCTTCTGAAGCTCGGCATACTCAGCTTCAATTTTATCCCTTTCCAAACCGGTCAGCCGTTGCAGGCGCATGTCCAGTATCGCCTGGGCCTGGCGCTCGGACAGGCCGAAGCGGCTCATCAGGCCCTCCCTGGCCTCCTGAGTGGTCTGGCTGGCCCTGATCAGGGCGATGACCTCGTCGATGTTGTCCAGGGCGATGATCAGGCCCTCCAGGATGTGGCTGCGGGCCTCGGCCTTGTTCAGGTCGTACTGGGTGCGGCGGCGGATCACGTCCTCCTGGTGCTCCAGGTAGTGGTGGATCATCTGCCGCAGGCTGAGGATCTTCGGCGTGCCGTCCACCAGCGCCAGCATGATGGCCCCGAAGGTGTCCTGCAGCTGGGTGTGCTTGTACAGCGTGTTCAGCACCACGTTGGCGTTCACGTCCCGCTTCAGCTCGATGACGATGCGCATGCCCTCGCGGTCGGACTCGTCGCGGATGTCGCTGATGCCCTCCACGGTCTTCTCGTGGACCATCTCGGCGATCTTCTCGATCAGCTTGGCCTTGTTGACCATGTAGGGGATCTCGGTCACCACGATCCTCTGGCGGCCCTGGGACATCTCCTCGATCTCGCTCTTGGCCCGCACGATGATGCGGCCCCGGCCCTCGTGGTAGGCGTCGTAGATGCCCCGCTTGCCCAGGATCACGCCGCCGGTGGGGAAATCCGGGCCCTTCACGAACTGCATCAGGTCGTCCACGGTGCAGTCGGGATGGTCGATGTAATGCACGCAAGCGTCGATGACCTCGCCCAAATTGTGGGGCGGGATGTTGGTCGCCATGCCCACGGCGATGCCGCTGGAGCCGTTTACCAGCAGGTTCGGGAAGCGGCTGGGCATCACGGCGGGCTGCATCAGGGTCTCGTCGAAGTTCGGATAGAAGTCGACGGTCTCCTTCTCGATGTCCCGCACCATCTCCATGGAGAGCTTGGAAAGCCTCGCCTCGGTGTAACGCATGGCGGCCGCGCCGTCGCCGTCCACCGAGCCGAAGTTGCCCTGGCCCTCGATCAGCGTGTAGCGGATGGAGAAGTCCTGGGCCAGGCGCACCATGGCGTCGTAGACCGAGCTGTCGCCGTGGGGATGGTATTTACCGAGCACATCGCCCACGATACGCGCGGACTTACGGAAGGGCTTGTCCGGCGTGATGCCCATCTCGTTCATCGAGTAGAGAATACGGCGATGCACGGGCTTCAGGCCGTCCCGCACGTCGGGCAGGGCGCGTGTTACGATGACCGCCATGGCGTAGCTGATAAAGGATTTCTTTAATTCGTCCTCGATGTTGAGGGGAGTCAGTTTGCCGATGTTGAATTCGTCGGGCATTATGAGGCCTCCGTTTCAGTAGAAAGGTTGTTCGGAGGGAACAGGGAACAGGGAACAGGGAACAGGAATAGCTGAATCAATGAGTCTTGATCTCTTGTTTATTAACGAGTGATTGTAGAATCCGGGTCAATATTCTGGCAACTTCCTTGCACAATCCAATGGCTTTTACAGTATCCGCCTCCTGAATATAACCCAGGTCAACGCACAGTATGATCTGGGTTTCAAGTTCGTAGCTTGAACCCCGCGCCATTGACAAAAAACGGGCATATTCCTTTGAACCGGTTCTTCCATAGCCTTCAGCAATATTGGAAGGGATGGAGACTGAGGAGCGACGGATTTGATCTGCCAGAGCATAGTTTTCCTCCCTGGGCAGCATCCGCGCCAACAAATACGCCGCTTTTGTCAACTCCATCGCCCTTCTCCAGGCGATAAGGTCCTTATAGTCATCAACCCTCTGGTCCATCATCGTCGATTCCTTGTGTATATCGTTGCCAGGGTACGGCAACCGCCATTCCTGTTCCCTGTTCCCTGTTCCCTGTTCCCTTTCTCATCGGTCACAATGTAGTCTTATCAAATATCCAAATCCGCCACCAGCTTCGCATTCTGCTCGATAAACTCCCTGCGCGGCTCCACCTGGTCGCCCATGAGCAGGGTGAACAGCTCGTCGGCGGCGATGGCGTCCTTCATCTCCACGCGGTACATGCTGCGGGTCTCGGGGTTCATGGTGGTGTCCCACAGCTGCTGGTAGCTCATCTCGCCCAGGCCCTTGTAGCGCTGGATCTCGGGCTTGGCGTCCCGGCCCATCTCGTCCAGCAGCTTTTGCAGCTGGGAATCGGAGTAGACGTACTGCTCCTGCTTGCCCCGGGTGACCTTGTACAGCGGGGGCTGGGCTGCGTAGACGTAGCCGTCCTCGATCAGCTTGGGCATGAACCGGTAGAAGAACGTGAGCAGCAGTATGCGGATGTGGTTGCCGTCCACGTCGGCATCGGTCATGCAGACGATGCGGTGGTAGCGCAGCTTCGAGGGGTCGAACTCCGCCCCGAAGCCGGCGCCGAAGGCGGTGATCATGGCCTTGATCTCGGCGTTGGACAGGGCCCGGTCGATGCGGGTCTTCTCCACGTTCAGTATCTTGCCGCGAAGGGGCAGTATCGCCTGGAAGTGCCGATCGCGGCCCTGCTTGGCGCTGCCGCCGGCGCTGTCGCCCTCGACGATGAAGATCTCGCACTTGGCCGGGTCGCGCTCGGAGCAGTCTGCCAGCTTGCCTGGCAACGCTGCGCTCTCCAGCGCGGTCTTGCGGCGGGTCAGGTCGCGGGCCTTGCGGGCGGCCTCACGGGCGCGGGCGGCGGACAGGCACTTGTCCAGCACAGCCCTCGCGGCGGAGGGATTTTCCTCCAGGTATTGGGACAGCTTCTCGGCCACCATGGAATCCACCAGCGGGCGGATCTCGCTGTTGCCCAGCTTGGTCTTGGTCTGGCCCTCGAACTGGGGCTCCACCAGCTTGACGGACACGATGGCGGTCAGGCCTTCGCGCACGTCGTCGCCGGTCAGGTTGGCGTCGCTGGCCTTGAGCATGTTGGTGCGGCGGGCGTAGTCGTTGATCACCCGGGTCAGGGCGTTGCGGAAGCCCGCCAGGTGGGTGCCGCCCTCGGGGGTGTGGATGTTGTTGGCAAAGGAGAACACGCTCTCGTTGAAGCTGTCGTTCCACTGCAACGCCACTTCGACGGTGGAGCCGTTCTTCACCCCGGAGATGTACACCGGTGGGGCGAACAGCGGCGTCTTGTGGCGGTTCAGGTATTCGACAAACGAGACGATGCCGCCCTCATAGTGGAATTCCCGGACGACGGGAGTCTCGCCCCGGTCGTCGGTCAGCACGATGCGGATGCCGGCGTTCAGGAAGGCCATCTCGCGGAAGCGGGTCTTCAGGGTATCGAAGTCGAAGTGGCCGGTCTCGAAGATGCCCGGCTCCGGGTCCTCGCCGGTCTTGACGTCGGGCCAGAAGCGGATGGTGGTGCCGGTGCGGTCGGTTTGCCCCACCACCTTCAGGTCGTAGAGGATCTTGCCCCGCTCGTATTCCTGCTGGTAGATCTTGCCGTCCTGGTAGACGTTCACCAGCAGGTGGCTGGACAGGCCGTTCACCACCGAAGCACCCACGCCGTGCAGGCCGCCGGACACCTTGTAACCCTCGCCGCCGAATTTGCCGCCGGCGTGCAGCACCGTCAGGCACACCTCCACCGCCGGGCGGTGCATCTTCGGATGGATGCCCACCGGGAAGCCGCGGCCGTTGTCCTGCACCGTCACCGAGCCGTCCAGGTTCAGCGTGACCTCGATGTTGTCACAGAAGCCCGCCAGCGCTTCGTCGATGGCATTGTCCACGATCTCATAGACCAGGTGATGCAGGCCCCGCTCGTCGGTCGAACCGATGTACATGCCCGGCCTTCGGCGCACGGCCTCCAGTCCCTCAAGCACCTGTATCTGGCTCTCGTCATAGTGATTGTCTCTTTGCATATTTTGGCCTCTCCCGTCGCCGGATCCCCGGCACGCAAAAATATTTTTCTTCTTATATTAATTATACCACTGTTGCGCATGTCCATACAGCACGGGCAGGTAAACAATCCCGCCGAAAATATACATTTAACGCGGTTTTTGATAATATGTAGATGAGTGTCGAAATTGGGATAGATAAATTCTGATTTGTTGAGCTGTTGGTGGAAAAGCAGAGGGTAGTACAAAGGGAACAGGGAACAGTCAACAGGGAACAGGAAAAGCCGCGCACGGAATGTTGCAGCCAGAACGAA
>CACWZI010000023.1 GCA_902765305.1 uncultured Eubacteriales bacterium | reverse complement strand
TTGATGTAACGCGTATCCGGCAAATTTTAAAAAGCCTCAAATTGACCTATTTACAGGCCTTTTGAGGCTTTTTTCTCGTTTTTGCTGTCAAAAACCGGAGTATACCTCGGGATGTGTCCCATAAAACGCCCTCGAAGTTGATTTCAGGCGCTGGGGTGTACTGTTTTTCCCTCTTGAAATGATGGCGCTGCCAAAGCTCATTTCCCCGCAGATCGGATCAACCGGATGATCTTATCCACTGCGGGCTTCGCCTCCGGAATCGGGAACAGCGGGTAAACGTGATTCATCTCTTCTCCGATGACCAGTTCGTTCGACGGATCACCATCAAGGAGGCTGAAGCACTTCGTAATGTCAGGGTAGAGAATGCCGTCAGTCCCAACGAATATGGTGACATCGGCTGTTCATTTCAGATACCCCTTGGATCGGGTCATTTCCCCGGTCTTCATTTTCGCCGCGCAGGCTGTTTGAGCGCGCCGCGCAGCGGCCTGTTATCGGCAATGATCTTTATAACACTCACTTGTGTTATCGACAAGCGCGACAGGCCTGCGGGATATGTATAGAGTATTTGATCGGGATATTAGTCAAATGTAAGTGAAGGGTAAAACACGATGGTGCACCGGAGGTTGACACGACAAGGCCTCCCCAAGAAAGGGGAGGCACATGTCACATTCCTGGTTTTTAGCCCTCCATGGCCCTGCACGTCTCCAGGAGGCTGATGATCGGCAAATGCTGCGGGCAGGCGCCCTCGCACTGGCCGCACTGGACACATTCGCTCGCCTTGCCCTTGCCCTGGGTGACGATGCTGTACTCCCGCTTGGTCCTGAATTCCGGGCTGCCCTTGCGGCGGTTGGCCACGGTAAAGATATCCGGGATGGGAATGCCCATCGGGCAGCCCTCGGTGCAGTAACGGCAGCCCGTGCAGGGGATCGACTTGTCCGCGTCCAGCGCAAACTGGGCCTTGTGGATCGCGCGCTGCTCGTCGGCGTCCAGGGGCTTGAAATCCTTCATGAAGGATAGGTTGTCGTCCATCTGCGCCAGATTGCTCATGCCGGAGAGCACCGTGATGATGTTCTCATGGCTCGCCACGAAACGGATCGCCCAGGAGGCATAGGACGCCTTCGGGTTCGCCTCGGACAGGATGGCCTTGACGCTGTCGATGGGGTTCGCCAGCACGCCGCCCTTCACCGGCTCCATGACCGTGACGGGCTTTCCATAGGCCTTGCAGATTTCAAGGTTGCGCCTGGAGGCCACGCCGGGGTTCTCCCAGTCCGCATAGTTGATCTGGAGCTGAACAAATTCCACGTCCGGATGGGCCTTCAGCAGCTCCTCCAAAAGCTCGGGATCGGCATGGAAGGAAAAGCCGTAGTGCCTGATCAGGCCCTTCGCCTTCATCTGCTTCACAAAATCCCAGATGTGGTACTCGTCATATTTCCTGTAGTTGTTTCTCTGGAGCGCATGAAGCAGGTAGTAGTCGAAATAGCCGGCGCCCGTGCGCTCCAGGCTGGTGTAAAACTGCTGCTTCGCGCTGGCCTCGTCGTGGCATTGCAGCCACGCGTTCAGCTTGGTGGCGACGGTAAAGCTCTCCCTCGGGTAGCGATCGACCACCGCCGCCTTCAGTGCCGCCTCGCTGGCGCCGTTGTCGTACACGTAGGCGGTATCAAAATAGGTCCCGCCAGCCTGGATGAAATGATCCGCCATCTGACAGACCTGGGGAATGTCGATGGTGCCATCGGCATTCTTGGGCAGCCGCATGAGGCCGAAGCCCAGCTTAAAGGTGTTCCGTTCCAGTATTTCGCTCATTCCAATACCTCCCGTCAAATCTCTGAGCCGTCGCGTTCAATGTGATGCCTTTGTATTATTATACCGAATATTCATCTGTGACGCAAGTATTTAAAACAGATCCAGCGAACTGTCCAGGTAGATTTCCTCCCGCACCCTCAGCTGATGCTCCGGCTTCGTCATGTAATAGAGCAGGAATTCCAGAACGATCGCGCTGCCCAGGCTCCGGCCCTCGATCTTGAAATGGGAAAATCCCCCCGGCAGGTAGACTTCTTGAATGTCTCCGATGCCGATGAAGCCGGGGTTTTGCATCGCGTCGGAAAAGCGATAGCCCCGCTTTGCGTTCGGTGAGGCGCAGACGTGGTCGGCGCAGTCCTCCCCCAGGTTCTTCCGGCTGACATTCTCATAGCAGGCCTTCCGGTCCGGACAATCAAACCAGCAGCACTCGTTGCACAGGAATTCCACCTTTTGCTTCAGATCGTCCGGCAGCGCGCAAAGCCGGTCTATTGCCCAGTTCAGCCTGAAGTCCGGCACCACGAAGCGGAATTCCGGGCGCTTCAGCTCGGCCTCGAGCTGCGCAAAATCCGTCAGCACCTTTGTCGTTGAGGATACAAAATAGAAGCCCGGATACCGCCTGCGCAGGTGGTCGAGCAGCAAATCCGAGCAGAGTATCACGCCGTTTGCGACCGCGCCGCTGTTTTCAAACAGGTCGCACAGGGCATTGCACTTTCTGTCCCGAAGATGTTCCTCCCGAAGCAGAGAATTGCTGAAGGTGAGCCGGGCGGATACGCCGCAATCCCGCATCAGTGCCGCGACCTCCCCCGGGCGAGCCTCTCCGAAGCCAACCCTTCCCCCGCCCCACAGGCAATCGGCAGGCGCGCCATAGATCGATCCGATCTCGCACCAGTCGTAGAAGTATTCCCTGTGCGCCCTGAACAGCGGCAGGAAAGCGCGATACAATTCATGGAATTCAAACAGTCCCGGCAGGTGGTAACAGGCCGTTCTCATAGCAATCACCCTGTTGTTCGGTCTCATAGGTACTGTGCGGCTTTTCCAGTATACCATACCCGGACAGCGTGTGTAAATAAAAAAGCCCTTCGCCCCGGAGAACCCGGGACAAAGGACCGCCGTCGGGAAGATGGATCAGTAGCGGTTGCCGCCGCTCATCTGGCGCTCCTGGGCCTCGATCATCTTCTTGACCATGTTTCCGCCGATGTGGCCGGCGTCCTTGGAGGACAGGTTACCGTTGTAGCCCTGGTTCAGGGTGATGCCCAGCTCGTTGGCCACCTCGTGCTTCATGTTACGCATCGCCTCGCGCGCCTCGGGAACATTGATCTGGTTGTTGGAATTGTTGCTCGCCATTTTGAATGACTCCTTTCATATCGTTTCGACCTTGCGGCGCTTTGGCCGTTCAGCCTGCAACTATTTTGACCGATGTGCGCTGATTTACGCTGGAAATTGGTCACTGTCATTCAATTCAAGTTATGGAAAAATATGAATCAAAGCGATGCCCCACAGGTTTCGGGATAAAGTCACGTTGTCGTCCCCGTTTGGCGACATTCCCGTGGTATATTATTAAGTGGCAATAATTTGTCATTCATTGGATTTCCGGGAGGCAGTCATGTTCAGATCGTACACCGTTTCATTCATACGTCAAAAAACGCTTCGCACACTGGCGCTGTGCTGCGCGCTGACACTGCCGCTGCACGGCGCGGCGCTGGCCGAGGCCATTGACGACACCGCGGAAAGACCTGCAGCGGCCAGCGTGCTGGACGATGAGCGGGAGAGCGTGCGCACAGCCCAGAAACGACTGATCGCGCTGGGGCTGCTGTCGGGCAGCGCCGACGGCGTCTGCGGGCCCAAGACCGGCGATGCCCTGCGTACCTTCCAATCCCAGAACGGCTTGGAGGCCACCGGTCATCTGGACCAGGCCACGCTAAGCAGCCTGACCCGGGTGGATATGAACGCGCTCAGCGCGAAGGACGTGCAGCAGCGGCTGATCGACCTGGGCTACCTGCAGGGCACGGCAGACGGCGTGATCGGCCCCCGATCCATCGCTGCGCTGAAGCAGTTCCAGCGGCTCAACGGCCTGACCGCCAACGGCAAGGCCGGCCGCGATACCCTGGAGGCGCTGTATGCCGACAGTGCCGTCGTCCTGCCAGCCCCCCTTTCCCAGGGCAGCAAGGGTGCAGCCGTAGGGCGCCTTCAGAGAAGGCTGGCCCAGCTCGGCTTCTTTGACGGCGCTGCCGACGAGAACTACGGCCAATCCACCGCGAACGCCGTGGCCGCCTTCCAGCGGCACCTGATCGCCCAGGGCCATGCCGACGAAATCATCGATGACGGCACGGCCAGCCCGATGACCCAATACCGCCTGTATGACGACGGCTATTCCTCCTACCTGCGGGGCGTGACCCCCGGCCAGAGCGACAGCGAGGCCCTGCGCATCGAGCGCCGCCTGGTCCAGCTGGGTTACAGCGACCTGCCCGCCGACGATGTGCTGGATGACGACAGCATCGCCGCGCTGAACCTGTTCAAGAGCCAGGAAGGCCTGGGTAATCCGGGCGTGATCGACAGGGAAACCGTCGACGCCCTGTTTGCCCCAAACCCGGCCAGGGCCGAGTTCTGCGTACCCCATGCCATCGCCACCGGCGACAGCGGCCAGGTCGTCCGGGACGTGGAGGAGGCATTGGTGCGGGGCGGCATGCTGACGAAGATGCCCACCGGCCAGTACGGCGACGCCATGGCAAGCGCCATCGAGCGGTTGTACGGCTATCTCTCCACCCAGAAAGACCCCAACGCCCCGCTTTTCGCCGACTCAAAGCATCTGAGCGCCGAGGCGGTGGAGACGCTGGTGGACGGCCTGTTGAGCTACCGCTCGGAAAGCGCCGACAGCAGCGACGAGATTCGCCGGGTACAGAGTCGCCTGTACACCCTGCTCTACCTGGACAAGAGCGGCGTGGACGGTCATCTGGGCAGTGACAGCCGCGCGGCGCTCAGATCCTTCCAGTCCGCCAACGGCCTGAAGACCACCGGTCGGGCCGACGGCGATACGATGGACCTGCTGTTCACCACCGAGGCCCGTTCGAATCCCTTCCCCTACCGCGTCGAGGTGAGCATCGACAGCCAGACCGTCAGCGTCTACGCGCTGAACGACAAAGGGCAGTACGACCTGCAAAAGACCTTCACCTGCTCCACCGGCCTGCACGACAGCACGCCCCGGGGCGTGTTCCTGGACGGCCATCCCGTCAACCGCTGGCACCACTTTGAAAAGTTCAACTGTTGGGCCCAGTATTCCTTCGAAGTCACCGGCGACATCATGTTCCACTCGGTGATCTACAGCTCGGACAACGAGAACAGCCTGCGCAGCGGCTCGCTGTATGCCCTGGGCAATCCGGCCTCCCACGGCTGCATCCGTTTGACCGTGGAGGACGCCAAGTGGCTGTACGAGCACTGCAAGCGCGGCACGGTCGCGATCGTTATTTATTAGTAAATGATAGACAGAACCGGCCCGGCGTGGTATAGTAACTTCAGCGAGGCAAATCGGCCCCGTGAACCCCTCGGATACAGAAAAGGATGGTTAATTATGTTCAAACGGTTGATTGCACTGTTGTTGGCCTGTATGCTGACGATGGGCACGCTGTGTGCATGGGCGGAGCCAGAAGGCATCGCCATCGACGGCGAATCCACCCTTGGCGAGATCGATACTGTCGTCGACGCAGGCGACCTGTTCCTGTCCATCGACGATTTGGGCACAAGCCTCCTCGCCAACGACGACGGCGGGGAGGAGGCGCTGCTTCCCACCGTGCTGAGTATCAAGAAGAGCACCACGAAGAAGGTCAAGCTGGGCTTGGACTATCAGGTCGAGATTCCCGGCAAGAAGATCAAGCGCTGCTCGAGCAGCAACAAGAAGATCGCGACCGTCACCGACAAGGGGCTCATCCACACGAAAAAGGCCGGCGAGGTCAGGATCACCATCACCCTGAAGAAGGGGAGCGACATAAAGCTGAAGCTCAAGGTGATCGATCCGACGGTTCCCACCGCTGTGACCATCAACGAGGGTTCCCGCGCCACGCTGGTCCTCGCAGAGACGAAGCAGCTCACCGCCACCGTATCCCCTGACACCGCGCCCCAATCGGTCACCTGGAAGAGCAGCAACACCGTCGTGGCCTCTGTGGATGAAAACGGCCTCGTCACGGCGCTGACCCCGGGTCAGGCCACGATATCCGCCGTCACCGCCAACAAGCTGAAGGCGCAGCTTACGGTGAAGGTACGCCGGACCGCCTCCGGGCGCTATATGATCTCCCACGCGATGGGCGGCATAGACGGCTATAGCTACTCCAACTGCCTGGAGGGCTTCCTGGAAAACTACGAAGAAGGCCATCGCATCTTCGAAGTGGATATGGAACTGACGTCCGATGGCAAGATCGTGCTTTGGCACGGTTGGAACCGCCAGTTCTGCTCCAAGTACAGAAAGGACAGGACGCCCACCTACACCGAATTCATGAACTCCAGGATCTACGACAAATACACCCCCATGGATCTTGAGGCGCTGCTGAAGCTGATGGATCAATACCCGGATGTGCGCATCATCACCGACAGCAAGCACAGCAGCAGCACCATTGTCAAGAAGCAGTTCAAGGCCATCGTCTCCACCGCAAAGCGGCTGGGCATCCCGGAGGTCCTCGACCGCTTTATCGTAGAGCTCTACACCAAGGACATGTACAAGGTGGTTGAAGGCATCCACCATTTCAAAGAATACATATTGAACCTGTACAAGCTTCTTGGCAAGGCTCCCAGCAAATCCAGGCTGCAGAACCTGGCCAGCTTCTGCAGGAAGAACGGCATCAACACCATCGCAATGTATGCCAAGTGGTGGAATCCGAAGTACACGGGCTATGTCAAATCCTACGGGATTGACCTCGCCCTCTACACCGTCAACGATCCGGATGAAGCCCAGGAATATTTCAACGAAGGCGTAAACGCCCTGTTCACCGACTTCCTGCCCCCGCTGGATTGAAATACCGACAAAGCGCCGCAGCTTCCGCGATCGGAAGCTGCGGCGCTTTGTATATGCGCTTTATATGAACCGAGTCACCTCGTCCAGCGGCTTGCGCGGACGCGGCGCGGGGGCTTTTGCCCGCTTACCCACGGCGATGACCGACATGATCGCCTCGTTTTCAGGGATATCCAGCAGCTTTCTTATGACCTCGGCGTCGCGGATGCCCATGATCAGCGTGTCATAGCCCATATCGGCAGCCGCCAGCACCAGATAGGCGTCGTGCAGGCCCAGGTCGTAGGCGCCCCAGCCGTTGCCCACCTCATTGTCCGGCTGGCCCTGGGTGAAGCCCACCAGATCCCTGACGTAGGTGGTCACCACCAGCGTGGCCCCGGTGGAGCTGTTCTGGTTGAAGGATGGCAAGCCCTGCACCCGCAGCGCCGCCAGCGCCTCAGGGCTCTCCACCGCGTAGCAACGCGAGGCCTGCAGGTTCTTCCATGAGGGCGCCTGCTGCGCCCGGGTCAACAGAGCCACGAGGTCGTCGTGGGATATGGCGGCGCTGTACCCCCTCACGCTTCGGCGCGATTGAATCAGGTCGACAAATTCCATGTCACATTCCCCTTTCAGTTTTTTATATTATCGTGTATCAAGGAAAAGGCCGCATTGGATCCACATATCACAATGCATCGTTCATCGCGTCCAGCTCCGCATGCACCGTCTCGGCCCAGCTGTACTGGTTCATATAGTCGCCCATGTAGCGGTAGCGGGATTTGTCCTTCTTTGCGATCCAGTCGTACAGATCGCAATCGATGCGGTCGGCGGCGATGGCCATGCTGCCCCGCTGCTTGCGAAGCAGGTCGGTCAGCTTGAGCCGGGTAAAGGTGTTCTGCAGGTCCTGGCGCAGGTTGCGCAGGTACGAGGCCTTCTTCTCCGGGTCGCCGTCGTCCTCCCACAGTGCGGCGATGATCTCGCCGTTGGTGGTCTGGGCCCCCCGGTTGTTCACCAGCAGCGCCACGACCTCCTTGGTGCGGCTGTATTTGAAGGCCACCGGCTCGCCGTCCACGAATAGCTCGAAGTTGCCGAAGGTCTGGGCGAACACCCGATGCCCCGGACCGCCGCTGACGGGATAGCGCAGGTCGTCCAGCTCGGCGGACAGGGCGAATTTGCTCACCGGCAGCAGCAGGCATCCGCTGGCGTGCAGCGACAGGGCGTCCAGCGCCTGGGTATCGTCCGGGTCCATAAACACCAGGTTCACCGCCGGGTGCAGTTCCTTCAGGTACTGGCCCAGGTCGAGGCCGTCCAGCTCGGGCATGTTCGCCGCCAGCAGCGCCACGTCCACGGGCCGCTCCCTGGCCTCGGCCAACGCCGCCGGGCTCTCTGTGAAGCTGAGCACCTCGGCCCCGGGCTGCAGTTCGTTGATCAGCGCTGCCGCGTCCTCAAGGGTCCTGGCATCCTCGGAAACCAGCATAAATGTCATTGGCGTTCCCCTCCGATCTCCACCGGACGCAGGTGCTGGTTGGCGCGCTGCTCACGGGTCATGTGCAGCGGGTCCGCCTCGCCCACCAGCAACATGTCGCCGCCGTTGAGGGCCGCGTCGTGGAGCGGGCCAGCCTTCAGGTCCGAAATGACCAGCGCGGCGAAGCGGTCGTAGTTGTCATCGTCGATCACCGGGAAGTGGTGGCGCATGCGGTACCAGTGCTTCCGGTCAAAGCCCATGCCCCCGGTGTACAGCCGGTCGGCGGTGGCCTCCACCTCCGCCGGCCCCGCGGGCTGGCCGGGGGCCAGGTCCTCGCAGAACAGCATGGCATAGGCGCGCAGCACCTGATCCCGCACGGTGCCCTTGCGGTCGCCCCGCTCCACCGGGGTGTCCATCACCCTGTAATAGTAGTCACGGGCAGCCTCCGACCGATCAAAGTGAATGATGGCTTCGTAGAGCTCCCGGGCAATCAGCGTTTGATTCATAGCCTGTCTTCTCCTTGAGTCGTCTATTGGGTCACCGCTATGGAAAGCGCGCCGAAGAACAGCGCCATGGCTGCGACCATCACCAGCTCCTGCCGCCATCGCCGCGCCAGCAGCCCGGCGCACTCGCGCATGAAGGCGTTGGGCCAGTACCACCATCGTGTGCGGGCGCCCATGCCCTCAGCCTCCAGTCCCGCCAGTCGCGCCCAGACCCCGCTTCTGAACACGTGGTAGTTGGTGGTGGCGAAGGCCACCTTGCCGCCGGGATGGCTGGCATCGATCAGCGCCTTGGAATAGGCCAAATTCTGGAAGGTATTGGTCGATCGGTCCTCGGGCAGTATCTTATCCCCGGGCACCCCCTGCTCCACCAGATAGCGGCGCATGGCCTCGGCTTCAGACATGGTTTCGTCGGAGCCCTGGCCGCCGGAGGGCACCAGCACCGCCGTCCTGCCGCATTGGGACTGCTGGTCGCGCCAGAAATCCAGCGCCCGATCCACCCGGCCACGCAGCAGCGACGACAGCGAGCCGTCCTTTCTGAAGCCGCAGCCCAGTATGATGATGAAATCCCGGTCCGGGGAGGGCACATGCTTCGCCGCCAGCAGGCCGCAAGCGGCCGCGCCGATCAGCATGCACTCGAAGTAAGCGAACACCGTGCAATACACGTCTTGTGCCACGATCTGCATCCGGAAGGCCCGGGGAGAGCGGAACAGGTTTCGGCTCTGCAGGTAAATGGCCAGGGCCTCGCCCGCCAGCAGGGTCAGGCCCACCAGCAGCCCCAGCAGGTTTTTCAGCCGCGCCTGCTCGTGAAACAGCAGCGCGATGTTGCTCACGATCATCGCCACGGCGAACACCGCCAGCGCCGGCAGGGTCACCATCATGAAGTTGAACCCCGCCCCGGACAGCGCCGAATAGACGTCCAGCATCGTGAATTCCCTGGGCTGAATCAGGCGGCGCAGGGTCAGGTTCAGCATCACGACCCCGGTCACCAGCGTGAACAGGCCGAACCCCACATAGTAGATGGTGTCGTAGGCGTAAAAAGCCGTGCCCCTCGTCCTGTGAAAAGCCCTCAGCATGATGAAGGCCGTGCCCAGCCAGAACGCCGTCAGCACGACCATCACCAGCGCGTCGCCGGTGAAGCCGCCGGTATCGTAGTCGTATACCGTCAGGAAGCGGCCCACCCGGTAGTGCTGCGTGGAAAGCCTTTCGCCGTTCGCGTCGCGCACCTCATACCAGGCTTCGCCGGGCTGTGACGCCGTCAGCGCCACCTGCATCTCATTTCCGGACGGCTTTGGCGCGCCAGGGTCCACGACGGCCTGCTGCCCACCGCCCGACACAAGGCGCATCTCGCCGCCCGTAGTCTGCTTCCGGGGCACCGGTATGCGGTCCACATAGGTGTTGCGCAGCGCCAGCCGGCCCAGCACGCACACCAGCAGCAGGGCTAACCCCAGAAGTGCCACCTGCCTGACCACGTTTTTCATGAAGTACCTCGCTTGAACTCACTCAGTATACCACGCCTCCGCGTCCTTCCTGAACTGCTCCAGGGAGGGGTGATGCATGTAGATCATGTGGCCGCAGGGGTAGTAGGTGAAGGAAAGCCTCTCCCGATCCTCCGGGTTCAGGAACACATGGTCATATACCCACTCGGCGGGATAAAACGGGGTGGCCAGGTCGTAATAGCCGCAGAGCACCCAGAGCTTCAGGAACTTGTTCCGGGACATGATGTTGTAGATGGTTTCCTTCTGGTCGAGCACCTGGTTGTCGAGGTTGTAGCTCCAGCTGCCGCCGACCTCGCCGCTCAGGTATTCATAGGGCAGGTCGGTATGATAGTCCAGCTCCTCGCTCATGTACCGATTGAGCGCGGCGCTGAAGAAATCGCCCGTGGCGCTCATGGAGGGGTCGGCTACGCCGTCGCCGATACTGCCCTCAGTGAGAGGGCCGGTATATCGCCCGTCGATGCGCCCCACCATCAGCTTCCGGTCCTTCAGCAGGCCGGTGCAGAAATCGTCGTTGCGGATCCTGAGGTTCGCCCGGAGCACGTCCTCCGCCTTATAGCCGATATAGGCGGCGACCTTTTGGGCGATGGCCTCCCGCTCGCCGTCGGCCAGCCGCGCGCCCTTGAACAGCGCGGCCTGGTATTCGCTCCCGGCGAAGTCGCGCACCTCGGCGATGTAGTCCTCCAGGGCCATGGACTGATATTGCTCATCCAGAACGCCGTGGTACCAGGCGATGGCCGCGTAGGTGGGCAGATAGAGCGCGTAGGTAAAATCGCTGCCCGCAAATTCCATCGAAGAGCCCATGTCGTTGATGCTGGAAATCAGCATTACGCCGTTCAGCCCAAGGGCGTAGCGCTGGGACAGGTAGTCGGCCACGCCCACGGCGCGGACGGTGCCGTAGGATTCGCCCGCGACATACTTCGGGGAGCCCCAGCGCCCGTTGCGGGTGGTGTAGAGCCGGATGAACTCGCTCACTGAGGCAATGTCGCCCTCGTAGCTGTAGAAGAGCGTGGGATCGACGCCCTCCGCCGCCCGGGAATAGCCGGTGCCCACCGGATCGATGAACACCAGGTCCGTCATGTCCAGTATGGAGCAGGGGTTGTCGACGATCCCCACCGGCAGGCTGTTCGACTGGCCGTCCTCATCCACATCCAGCCTGCGGGGGGCCAGCATGCCCATGTGCAGCCACAGGGAGCCGGAGCCGGGACCGCCGTTGAAGGCGAAGGTGACGGGCCGCGCGCTGACGTCCTCCACGCCGTCCAGCGTGTAGGCGGTGAAGAACATCTGGCATTGATTGCCCTGCAGCTCCACCGGCAGCCGGCCGGCGGTGGCGGTGTAGCTCAGCGCCTGCCCGGCGACCTGCGCGGTATGGTGGGTGACGGACAGCGGCTCCTCGGCCACCTCCGCCGCCGCTTCGACAGGCGCATCCGGAGCGGCCTCCACGGGCACGGCCTCCGCCACGGCCCCGGTCAGTACCGACAGCATGCACAGCGCAAGCACCAGCGACAACAGCTTCTTCATTTGAACCTCTCCTTTCGTAGATCGGAAGAACATAAACTACCAATATATATTATATCATGGGCGGGTGAGGTGAACAAGTGCATTTTTCGGATTGACAATATATTGACAGTGATATACAGAATTTGATATAATCAAATAAATCTATAATTATCGTAGGGTTACAAGTATGTTTGCGATTGGGTTTGCCAAGCGTTCATTATCGGTGGCAGCACTATTGGTTTTGGTACTGATTCTGGCGTATTCTTTGCCAGGCACAGCTGAAGCCGGTACAGATTCATCGCCCATTGAGTTCAATGATGCGGCATTGGAGGATACGTTTGTTCTCATCGAAGACGTTGTGCCCATAGAAGCGGATTTGGCGTTGGATTTGTCCCTTGAGGACGACGCGCCATATGCGCCCGCTTCGGAGGTATTCGACGAAGCGATCGAACCCAATGGCCTACTGAAGGCATTGACGTTGGGGATCAAGGAAACCTATGCTATGAACGTGAAGAAAGCGACCTTTAAGTCCAGCAGGCCGAGCATTGCCAGCGTGAATAAAAAGGGCATCATCACCGCGAAGAAGAAGGGAACGACAAAGATCACGGTCAAGTCAGGCAAGAAGACCGTCGGCACCTGCAAGGTAACGGTGGTGGCTGCGCCGAAGAACGTCGAATTGGGTTTGAGCGCTGTCCATCTGGGCGTGAAGGAAAAATTACAGTTGAATCCTACAATCACCGAGGGCAGTCATGCCAGCTATACCTACACCGTAAGAAACAAGAAGATCGCCACGGTGAGCAAGGCGGGTGTTGTCACGGCCAGGAAGGTCGGCAGCACAACCGTCACTGTAAAGACGCACAACGGCAAAAAGGCCTCTTTGAAGGTGACGGTCAAAAAGGCCCCTGCGAAGGTGACTCTGGATCCGACAACCCTGGAACTGGTGGCGGGAGAGACCGCAGCCCTGGCAGTTACGTTGCCGAAGAAAACAGCCTCTTTCATGCTGACTTGGACCAGCGACAACGCGGAGATTGCGACTGTGGACCAAACGGGCGTTGTGACAGCTGTCGGACCTGGAACCGCAAATATTACCGTCAAGACGTTCAATGATAAGAAGGCCAGCTGCGCCGTGACGGTGATGGAATCCACGACGGAACCGAGACTGCTTTCCCCGACAGACCTTTATCGGGGCGACATATTCGATGATGCAACCTATCCTTTGTACGGTGAGGATGATATCACTTTGGTCTGGACGGCGGTGAAGGGCGCTGTACGGTATGATTTGGTGATCAAGCGCTATGGTTATACTGGTGATGGCAGCATTTTCCATAGCTTAACCATCGATCCGCCCAAGGATGATGGGGCCACAGTTACAATTACTCTGAAAAAAGACTACTTGGATGGTTTTGGTGTTCAGGATCGTATGGGGCTGACACTGATTGCTTTTGACTCACTTGACAATGATTATTCTTCGCACGGCTACAACTTCAGGTGGATTCGTGATTTCAATTCGCTGGAATACGATTTTTACTATGCCCGGGACGGAAAAAATGATTTTATCAGTTTCCCGGATGGAAGCGGCAAAATCACTGGCGTTGTGTTGACGCGCTATTACGGCAAGGACAAGAAGGTAAAGATTCCAGCGAAATTTGGCGGCTATCCTGTGCGTTCCTTGAATCAGACATTTAATTTGGGAAATAGGGACATCGTCGAAGCCATTATACCGGAAGGTGTCAATGAAATCGGGCTATGGCCTTTTGAAGATTGCACCAAATTGAGACGCATCACAATACCAAATACAGTAACTACAATCGGAGCCAGTGCATTTGGTAACTGTATCAGTTTGAAGGAGATCGACATTCCCAATAGCGTAATATACCTCTCTGGTTTTGATGGATGCACCGGACTAAAAAACATTTACATTCCCGATAGTGTAATAACCATCGCAGGCTGGGCGTTCGAAGGCTGTACAGGTCTAAGCGAAATCGTCATTCCTGAAAGCGTGGAGACTATCGGACAATACGCTTTTTCTGGCTGCAAACAGCTTAAAAAGATCACTATTCCTGCAAGCATTCATAACATTGACGATACTGTATTTGATGGCTGCACCGCTTTGAAAACGGTACGCGGCTCGCAGGGATCATATGCCCAGACCTGGGCGGAAGAGCATGGCTATACTTTTGTCGGTCTGGGGAATTAGCAGGTTTAACCTGACTTCATTGCACGACTTAAGCGTTTTTCTGCCTTTTCGCTTGCACTGCCTTGGATTCTATGATATGCTTACTATGGCTCATGTGAAGCGAAAGCAGAAAGGGGGCAATCCTATTGTGCAATAGAGATGACGCCATTCGGATTCTGGGAGAAGTCTATAAACAGTGTGCTTCCATCATCCCCGTATCAGACGCATACCTTTACGGCTCCTATGCCAGAGGAGATCACCGGGAATCCTCAGACGTTGACATCATGGTTATTTCGCCTCTGTCCAGGGATGCGCTCCATGACCACAGGTGGGATTTCGCCCATATATCAAGCGAAATATCCATGGACCACGATGTGACGGTTTCATTAACCGTTCGGGCGGAAGATCAATTTAAACCACAGACCATCCCCTATCACGGCAATGTCGTGAAGGACGGCATACGGTATTCGGCAATTGGAACCCACGCCTGAGAAGGAGAAGACATTCCGTGACGATTGATGAATGACGCCTGGCTCATATCCAAGGCGGACGTGATCGAACAGGAGCAGAGGGTGATGGCGTTCCTTGCGACAATCGAGGGTTATGTCAGCCTCCAAGGTGTAAAGAGAAGAGACAATGGACATATATAATCCCTCTTATTGCCTATCAGGCGCAGATTGTCAAATGACATCTGCGCCTGATGTCTTGCCGTTCGACCGTCGCCACTTTTCCCTCCCCTCTTGTAGATTTATCATTTGTCTGATACAATACCCTGCGTATACAGGACCATCGAAGGGAGGCAGGCGCGGATGGGTTCGGACGCGAGGGCCGCGGCAGGCGCAAGGCGCACTGACAGGGCAAAGCCGATTGCGAAGAAAAGTGCTGTCAAAAGGGCGAAGGCCCCTGCGCCGTCAAAAAGGCGCGGCACGGGCCACATGGGCCTTGTGCTGGCGGCATTTGTCGTCGCGGCGGCGCTTTTGTACCTGTCCGGCGGCACGCAGTCCCATACGGGCACCCCGGGCGCGGACGCCGAGATCGCCGCCAGCCGGGCGATGCTTACCCAGCTGGCCCAGCAAGCGCCGGTGGACCTGAACGCCGAGCTGAAGCGCCAGCGCAAGGAAGAGCTGAAGGCGAAAAACGGCCTGCTGGTGGACGACCTGGAGGCCGAGAAGCAGAAGATACTGGCCATGACCGACGCCGACTGGAGCAAGGCGGACATCACCAGGTGGTTTGAAAACGCCGCCATCGTGGGCGATTCCATCATCCGCCAGGTGCGCCTGTTCCACTTCCTGGACGCGCCGGTGTTCGCCGAGGGCGGCATCCACATCTCGGTGGAGCTGCCGCTGCTGGACGAGGTGGAGGCCGCGGCCCCTTCGGTGATCTTCCTGTGCTTCGGCATGAACGACGTAGGCGTGTTCGAGGACCGGGTGGACCGGTACGTCGGCCGCTATACCAACGTGATCCGGCGGCTACAGGCCAGCCTGCCCGAGGCGGTGATCTACGTCTGCGCCGCCCTGCCGGTGACGCCCGAGCGCCTGGCCGAGGAGCCCAAGTACGGCTACCTCGACCTCTACAACCGCGAAATGGAAAAGGCCTGCCCCGAGGCGGGGGCCTACTTCATCGATTCCAGCTTCATACTCGAGGCCCATCCCGAGTGGTACAACGTGGACGGGCGGCATCCCAGGGAGGAATACTATCCGATGTGGCTGACCTATCTTGCGGACCTGGCGGGGCTGAACCATGACTGAGCGCAGAGCGAACGCAAGGCCCGTGGCACGCAACACGGCACAGAGCGCGACGAGGCCCGCGACCCGGCGGGCAGCGCCGCAGGGGCGGGGCGGCGTTCATCACGCCGCGCCCGAGCGTCGCTATGCCATCCTCAAGTGGGCGCTGCTGGCGGCGCTGGCGGTGTATACCGTGCTGGTGGTCGGCGCGAATTCCGCCCGGGACGTGGACTTCTCCGTCATACGCAGCGCCATCGCCGCGGCCCCCGGCGTCTCCGAGCTGAAGACGCTGGACGAAAACGGCTTCCAGGAGCGCATGGACGCCACCCCCGCGGGGTGCGAGGACTGGCTGATGGTGGGCTCAGACGATATCATGGACGTATCCGAGCTGATGATCGCCAAGGCCGACGAGGCCACGCTGGACGGCCTGGAGGCGGCGGTACAGAAGCGGCTGGAGGCCCAGCTGGCGGTGTTTCGAAGCTACGGCGTGAACCAGAAGGACCTGCTGGAGGGGGCGACCCTGCTTCGGCGGGGCAACTATCTATTCTACGCCGTGGGCGAGCATGCGGACCAATGGGAGGACGCGTTCCTCGCCTGCATACGATAGGAGGGCGGACGGCACATGGTATTCAGCAGCCTGCACTTCCTGTACATATTCCTGCCCATGGTGATGCTGGCGCATCGGTTCGCGCCACGGCGCCTTCGCAACGGCGTACTGCTGGTGGCCAGCATCTGGTTCTACGCCTGGGGCGAGCCGGTCTACGTGGGGCTGATGCTGTTCAGCGTGGCCTGGAACTACCTGACCGGGCTCCAGCTGGGCGCGGCGGCGCGGCACTCCCGTAGAAGGGCAGTGCTCGCCGGCGCGGTGGTGGTGAACCTGGCCGTGCTGGGGTTCTTTAAATACTACGGCTTCCTGGTCCAGACCCTGAACGGCGCGCTGGGGTTGCGCCTGCCCGACTACCAGCTGCCGCTGCCCATCGGCATATCCTTCTACACCTTCCAGGCCCTCTCCTACGTCATCGACGTGTACCGGGGCACGACGAAGCCCCAGGGGAGCCTCGTGGACTTCGCCACCTACATCACCATGTTCCCCCAGCTGGTAGCGGGGCCCATCGTGAAATATACCGACATCGAAGCCCAGTTGCGCAAGCGCGGCGCCACGCTGGCCCAGGTGGGCCAGGGGCTGGAGCGGGTGATCCTCGGCCTGTCGAAAAAGGTGCTGCTGGCCAACAACCTGGGCCTGCTGGCGGACGCTATGCGCGCTTCGCCAAAGCTGTCGGTGCTGTCGGCCTGGCTGGGCGCGGCGGCCTACGCGCTGCAGATCTACTTCGATTTCAGCGGCTATTCCGACATGGCCATTGGCATGGGGCGGATGCTGGGCTTCACCTTTGCGGAGAACTTCGACTATCCCTACCGGGCCCGCAGCGTCACCGAGTTCTGGCGGCGCTGGCACATCTCCCTCTCCAGCTGGTTCCGGGACTACGTCTACATCCCCCTGGGCGGCAACCGCGTGGGCGCGGGGCGGCACATGCTGAATTTGCTGGTGGTGTGGCTGCTTACCGGCCTTTGGCACGGGGCCAGCTGGAACTTCGTGCTGTGGGGGCTGTACTACGCGCTGCTGCTGATCCTGGAAAAGTACCTGACCGGCGGGGCGCTGTCGAAGCTGCCCGCCGGGGCGGCGAGGGCCCTGACGCTGCTGCTGGTGACGGTGGGCTGGGTCATATTCAGCAACACAGACTTCGCCGCCATGGGCCGCTACCTGGGCTGTTTGGTGGGCATCGGTTCACAGGGCTTTGCGGATCGCGCCTTTATGTACGCCCTGCGCAGCAACGCGCTGCTGCTGGCCTTCGCGGCGCTGTGCTGTGGGCCCGGCCTGCGCCAGTGGCAGCTGAAGCTGACCGGCAGGCTGCCCCTGCTGGCGGTAGTGCTGTTCGCCGCGCTGCTGGTCGCCTGCACCGCGTATCTCGTGCACGGAAGCTACAATCCGTTTTTGTATTTCAGGTTTTAGAAAGTGTGGCGGCAGGTTGCCGCCGCTGCAATGCGTGGATGAATCGTCAAAGGAGGTGTCCGGCATGAAAAAGAAGCGCCTGTTATTCCTGCGCGCCACGGCCATCATGGTTCTGGCGCTGGTGGCGTTGCTGGACGTCGCCTTCCTGATTCACAGGGATCGGGCCACGTCGCCGCTGGAGAACCGCAACCTTCAGCAGCGCCCGGCGATGACGCTCCAGGGGCTGCTCTCCGGGCGCTTCGAAAGCCGGTTTGACAGCTATGTCAGCGACCAGTTTCCCCTGCGGGATCACTGGATCGCCCTGAAATCCACGCTGGACCGGCTGGCGGGCCGGACGGAATCGAACGGCGTATTCCTGGGCAGGGACGGCTATCTGATCCAGGACTTCAAGGCCCCTTCGGAGGCCGACTACCGCCGAACAATGGATGCCCTGGTGGACTTCCTGGACCGCCACGACGACCTCGCCCAGTACGTGCTGGTCGCCCCCACGGCGGTAACGGTGCTGTCGGACGCGCTGCCGGCGCTTGCGGACGCAGGGGACGAGGTCGGCTATATCCACCGTCTGGCGGAGGATCTCTCCGAAACCCCGGCGACCTTCATCGACCTGCGCCCCGCCTTTGCCGAGGCGAAGGCGAGCACCCAGCTGTACTACCGCACGGACCATCACTGGACCAGCGACGGCGCACGGCTGGCCTACCTGGAGCTGGCGAGGGCGGCAAGCCTTCCCGGCGACACCGACGGCTTTGAGCGCCGCCTGCTCTCCAACCGCTTCCAGGGTACCCTCAGCGCCGTCAGCGGATTCCGCATGAACCAGAGCGAGGACCTGTGGGCGTACATCCCCGGCGACGGCACGCCCCAGACCGTGGTCACATGGGTCAGCGAAAACCGGCGCAGCGCCTCGCTGTACCGGGAGGAAAGCCTGGACACCCGGGACAAGTACGCCGTGTTCCTGGGGGGCAACTTCCCCCAGATCCGCATCGAGACCACCGTGAACAACGGGCGAGCGCTGCTGATCCTGAAAGACTCCTACGCCAACTGCCTGATCCCCTTCCTGACGACGGGCTATCAAAAGCTGGTGGTGGTCGACCCCCGCTACTTCACCGGCGACCTGGAGGTGCTGATGGAGGCCGAAGGCGTCAATGAGGTGCTGATCCTCTACAACGCCGAGACCCTGGCGGAAGACACAGCGCTGCGGGGGGATATTGAATAAAGCAACCGCGCCCTTCCCTCCATTGGGAAAGGCGCGGCTGCTTTGACGGGGGCTTACCGCCACTGGAACGTGGCCATGCCGTAGATGTAGATGAACAGTATGGCCGCGGGGACGAACCACCTAAACAGCGGCTTCATCCACTGCCTCACCTTTATGCCCTTTCCGGCATTGGCCTCGGCGACGAAGCGTTCCCAGCCCCAGCCGAATTTGTTGCAGCAGAACAGCGCGAACACCAGCGATCCCAGGGGCAGCACGTTGGTGCTGACGATGAAATCCCAGAAGTCCAGCCAGGCAGTGCCCTCGGCAAAGGGCTGGAACTTGAACACGCTGTAGCCCAGGGCCGTGGTCAGGGCCAGCAGGAAGATGCCGATGCCGCAGATCAGGCTGCCCTTGGGGCGGCTCCAGCCGGTCAGCTCGCGCACCATAGCGAGGATGTTTTCGCACACGGCCAGTACCGTGGACATAGCCGCGAACACCATAAACAGGAAGAACAGCGTGCCCCACCAGCGGCCTCCGGCCATGTTCACGAACACGGTGGCCATGGTATCGAACAGCAGGCTCGGGCCCCGGTTGACCTCCAGGCCGTAGGAGAAGCAAGCCGGGAACATGATCAGGCCCGCGATCAGCGCCACGAAGGTATCCAGTACGATGACGTGCACCGCCTCGCCCATCAGCGCGTGGGTCTTGTCGATGTAGCTGCCGAAGATGGCCATGCTGCCCATGCCGATGGACAGCGTAAAGAAGGCTTGGTTCATCGCGCCGACGATCACGCTGCCGTCGATCTTCTTGAAATCAGGCACCAGGTAGAAGCTGACGCCGTCCTTCGCGCCGGGCAGGGTCAGGCTGTGGCCCGCCAGTACCAGCAGCAGCACCAGCAGCGCCACCATCATGAACTTGGTCACCCGCTCAAGGCCGCCCTGCAGACCGAAGCTGAGAATCAGAAAGGCCAGCGCCACAGTGACCGCCAGAAAGATTACGTTTACCGACGGGTTGGTGATCATCGGCACGAAGCCCAGGTCCTGCACCTGGCCGGTGGCGAAGCGGTAGAAGTAATAGATGATCCAGCCGGTGACCACGGTGTAAAAGGCCATCAGCGCGATGTTGCCCACCAGCGACACCCAGCCCATGAAGCCCCACTTGCCCTTGGGCTTTTGCAGCTTCTGGAACAGGTGCACCGGGCTGGTCTGGGCCGCGCGCCCCGCGGCGAACTCCATCACCATCACCGGCAGGCCCAGCAGCAGCAGGCACAGTATGTACACCACCACGAAGCCGCCGCCGCCAAACTGGCCGCACATCCAGGGGAATTTCCAAACGTTGCCGCAACCGATGGCGCAGCCCGCCGACAGCATGATAAAGCCCAGCCGGCTGCCCAGTCGCTCTCTCTTGTCCATTGTAGGTCTCTCCTTCCAGTATTAAAGAACGAAGCTATTGTACAACAAAAGTTGGAAACGTTCAAGTATGAATAACCAGGAGGAAAAATGATGATCCGTCGCCGATACCTATCAAGAAGTCATACCGTGAAGCGCTTGATTTCTTTACTGCTCTGCCTCGCGCTGTGCGCGTCCCTGCCTGTGCTGGCGGAGGGCGCGGCCTCCGCCTCGCCGCTCCCCGACCCCTCGGGCGACCTCGCTTTCCTGTCCGGCTATGTGGACGCTGTGCGGGCCGGGGACTGGTTCCTGGCCTGCGAGAGGGAGACGGAGCCGGGGCCGTCTGACGAGATCGTCAGGAGCGCTACCCGCAACACCACCGCGCCCTGGGTGCTGCTCAACGCACGCGGCGAGGTGCTGGCGGAAAACCTGCGCTGGTGGCCGGAGGATGACGACTGGCCCCTGCACCCCCGGCCCTTCGAGGGCTTCGCGGACGGGGTGGACACCGCGGTGATCCGCGTGGGCCTGAAGTACGGTCTGATCGACCGGTCGGGTAAAATCACGGCGGAGCCGGTCTACGACACCATCTTCGGCTTCACCCCCGGTGACAAATCCACCCCGGCAGAGAAGGACGGCAAGTGGGGCTGCATCGACGAGGCGGGCAACGCGGTGGTGCCGTTCATCTACGACACCTCCTTTCCCCGCTTTGAAAACGGCCTCACCGTAGCCCAGCGGGGCGGCAATGACGCCCTGCTGGCGGAGGATGGCACGGAGCTGCTGCCTCCCGAGTTTTCGGAGATGGTCATTGAGCCCGGCGACGACTACGGCTCGGCCCACCGTGGCAGCAGCTGCGCGGTGTTCGACCGGCAGGGGAAAATACTGTTCGAACGGAAGATGACCGCCAACAGCTGGATCTATACCTACAACGATGCCGTTCCGCCCTTTGCGTACTTTGACGGCGCGCTGGAGCGCGAGGGCTATGTGAACCTCGACGGCACCGACGCCATCCCCCCGATCTACGACGACGCCATGTCCTTCTGGAAAGGCAGCGACCTCGCCGTGGTCACGCTGGACGGCAAGCAGGGCATGATTCGCCGGGACGGCAGCATCGCCATTCCCCTGGAATACGACCAGCTGATCGGCTTCTCCGAGGGCCTGTGCGCTGCTGAAAAGGACGGCCTGTGGGGCTATCTGGACGAGGACGGCGGCGTGGCCATTCCCTTCCAGTTCGCCGACGCCCACACCTTTGAAAACGGCTATGCCTGCGCCACCCCGGTGGGTGGCTGGGATGAGGAGGAATCGGAATTTCCAAGTGTCTGCGGACTGATCGACCCGACGGGCGCGTGGGTGATCGCGCCGATGGACTGCGACACCATCGCCGTCGGCGCGGACGGGGTGGCGGTGGCCTGCAGGAATTACGACCCCGTGGCCTGGTACCGCATGACGGAGGACGGCGTGGAGGAGATCGTTGGCCTCGACCGCCACGACCTGTTCGAGGACGGCATGCTGCCCCACGAGGACGCCTCCGCACTGGCGAAGCTGGACGGGGAAAAGACGCTGAAAAAGCGGGTGTCTGAGGCGGACCGCCTGCCCCGCCTGGACGGCGCGGCGCGGCTGTTCCCGCTGTACGCCTCATACGTTGAGGCGGTTTACCCAAAGGATGTGAAGTTTGAAGCCTGGGACTACGAATCCGACCTCACCCTGACCGCCAGCGGCGAGGATGAACCCTGGCAGCGGCTCTCCGACGGCGGCGCGGACATCATCTTCATGCCCGCCCCGGACCCGGAGGCCTCCATCTGGGCCACCTTCGCCGCCCGAGGGCAGGAGCCGGTGTTCATTCCCATCTGCCGCGACGCGGTGGTGTTCCTGACGGATGCCGGTAATCCCGTGGAAAGCGCGACCGCTGAGCAGCTGCGCCAGATCTATGCCGGAACGACCACCGACTGGGCAGATTTGGGCGCGGCGGAATTGGGGAAGATCGTCGCCTACCAGGACTATGAATCCGAGGTCAAAGCAGCGTTTGACAGAACCTGCGGTTTCACCGGGCTGGCGGACGCGCCCGAGGGCGTCACCGGCTTCGACAGCTGGGCCGGCGATGTGCTCACCGGGCCGGCAGCCTATCGCAATCTGCCTAACGCCGCGGGCTATGCCCTGAGAGCCGAATGCAGGGCGCTGCCGGATGCCGGAAGGGTGAAGTACCTTGCCGTGGGCGGCGTCGCGCCAACGGACGAGAATATCAAAAGGGGCAGCTATCCCTTCTTTGAAACCCTGTACGCGGTGGTATTGAAGGACAACAAAAACCCCAACGTCGCCGCCCTGCTGGAGTGGATCCAGTCAGAGCAGGGGGCGGAGTTGGCGGAGAAGACGGGGTTTGTGGCTATTGAATAAATATGCGTAAATAGCATGTTTTGTATTTGACTGCAGCTGTTCTTCCGTATACAGATTCTGATTTGTCGGGGAGAGATCATGTAACGGCGGCAATTTGCCGCCATGGCATTTCTAAGATGTGAGGGAACGGTGGCGGCAGATTGCCGCCGCTACGGAAAATGCATCTCCCCGACAAATCAGATGTTACCTGTCTGAGCAGATCCATCTGACAGATCAATAATCATCGCACCACCGCGCATTCACGTATGCCGTAAAAGCGCAGCCTCTCGATCACATCCCTGTCGATGCGCTCGCCGCACACGGCAATGGGCACGCAGGGCGGGCAGCTGAGGGCGGACTCGGCCAGCACGCGCCCTTCACATTCCGCCACGGGCAGCGTCTGACGCGGCGCGAAGGTCGCCTCCCGGATGGACAGGGCCCGCTCCGGGACGCAGAACGTCGGCGTCGTATGGGTCAGCGGTTCCCGTTGGGGAATGGACATCAGGACGTCCGCCAGCCTGCGCAGGTCGTTCCCGGCATTGGCGGGCGCGGGCATCAGCGTCAGGTAATCCGGGTCGTGAAATTCGGCACAGATGTCCTTTTCCATCAGCATCGCCGCCAGCGCGTCGCCGGTATAGCCGTATTCCCCGGCATAGACCGTCAGCTTCATGGGCTCGTCCCCAGTCAGGACATAGCCGCGGTGTATCAGCGCGGCCTTCAGAGCCGCGACCTCCGGCAAAAACGCCGCCAGCCGTTCGGGCAGGGTGGCAAGATACGGGTTACAGGCGTCCAGCGACTGCAACACCAGCCAGGAGGGACTGGAGGAGCCGAACAGCGCCAGCGCTGCCTTGACCCGTTGGGGTTCCATTTCCAGGCCAGTGCTGACGTGCAGGTAGGCCGCGCCGGTGAGGGCGGGCAACGTCTTGTGGGCGGAATCGCAGCACAGGTCCGCGCCCAGGTCCATCGGATGCCGGGAGGGGCGCAGGAAGCGCAGGTAAGCCCCGTGTGCCCCGTCCACGACCAGCAGCGCGCCCCGCCTGTGGCAGGCTTCGGCGATGGCGGCGATATCGGGGACGTGGCCCAGGTAATCCGGGCTGGTCAGGTACACGATGCGGCAGCGCCCGCCCATTGCGTCGAGGGCGGCCTCCACGTCCCGGGCGGTCACGTCACAGCAGTGATAGCTCCCGCCGGCGGCGGGCCAGAGCCACTGCACCTCGAAGCCCAGCAGCGCCGCCGCGCTGACGAAGGCCCGGTGGGCGTTGCGCCCGGCCAACACCGCGGCTCCCTCCACTCCACCAGTGTGCTCAAGCGCCAGCAGCAGCATGGCGCGAATCGCCATCGAGCTTCCCCCGGTAGAATAGAAAGTCCGCGCGCCGAACAGCGCCGAGGCGTTGGCTTCGCTTTCGGCGACGATGCCATCGTCGGCATACAGCTCGCCCGCGCCGTCGATCTCGGTGATGTCCAGCGCCTCGACGCCCAGCGGTCCGACGCCCTTGTGCCCGGGCATGTGCAGCCGCACGGGGGCCTTCGCCGCGTAGGCGCGGACGAAGTCGCAGATCGGGGTGGATATGCGCCCTTTCGCCAAATAATCGACAGCCCCTCCCAAGGGCGTGGCTGCGCACACTTCCGGGAGGGGGCTGTCCGGCGTTTGTCCGCGATTAACCATCTTCGCCTCCAAATTGCCGGTCGATCTCCACCATGATCGCGCACTCCATGCGCTTTTTGAACAGCTCGCAGCCGTATCTGTACACGCCGGTGACGCTGCCGGTGGCGTGCCAGGCGTTGGCGGCGCAGCCTCCGGAGCAGTACAGCCGCGCCCAGCAATCCCGGCATTCAGGGCGGGCGTAGACATTGCAGGCGGCAAACTCGGCCTGCACGGCGTCATTGGTGACGCCCTGCCAGACGTCGCCCAGCTTAAAATCCGTCTCCCCCACGAACTGGTGGCAGGGGTACAGGTCGCCCCAGGGGGTAACGGCCATGTACTCGGTGCCGCTGCCGCAGCCGGAGATGCGCTTGTAGACGCAGGGCCCGCCGGTCAGGTCGATCATATAGTGGTAGAAGGTGAAGGGGCGGCCCTCCTTGCGGCGCTGGATCATCAGCCGGGCCAGTTCCTCGTACTGCTCCAGCACCACGGGCATGTCCTCCGCCGTCAGCGCGGCGGGATCGCCTTCGGCGCAAACCACGGGTTCCATGCTCAGCTGGTCGAAGCCCAGGTCCAGCATGCACTGGATGTCCTTAAGGAAGTCCGGGTTGGCGTGGGTGAAGGTGCCCCGCATGTAGTAGCCCTTCCCGCCCCGCGCCTGCACGAACCGCTGGAACTTGGGAACGATCCGATCCCAACTGCCGTTTCCGGCGTAGTCCACCCGGCAGGCGTCGTGGATCTCTTTGCGACCGTCCAGGCTCAGCACCACGTTGTGGCACTGGCGGTTGGCGAAGTCGATCACGTCGTCGTCCACCAGCATGCCGTTGGTGGTCAGCGTGAAGCGGAAGTGCTTGCCCTTCTCCTTTTCAACGGAGCGGGCGTAGGCCACCAGCCGCTTGACCACGTCGAAGTTCATCAGAGGTTCGCCGCCGAAGAAGTCCACCTCCAGGTTGCGGCGGGCGCCGGAGTGCTCGATCAGGAAATCCAGGGCCCGCTTGCCCACCTCGAAGGACATCACGGCCCGCTCGCCGTGATACTTGCCTTGGCTTGCGAAGCAATAGGCGCAGTTCAGGTTGCAGGTGTGGGCCACGTGCAGGCACAGGGCCTTGACCACGCCGGAGGTGCGCCTTTTCAGCTCGCCGGCCATCGGCTCGAACACGTCCGGGGCGAACAGCTTTCCCGCGTCCCTCAGGGCGATCACCTGGTCCAGGCACTCCTCGAGCTCAGCGGCGGGCACGTCGGGATACTTCTCCCCCACCCGCCCAAGGAGCGCCGCCCGATCTTCGATGCCCTCGTCCATCAGGGCGATGAGGTCATAGGCCGCGTCGTCCACCACGTGTACCGCGCCGGAGCACACGTCCAGCACGATGTTGTAGCCGCCCAACTTGTATTGATGTATCATATGTATCCATTCTCCCGTATGCCATGAATGCCGCCTTTACAGGCGGCATTCATGGGTTGACCCGATGTTTCTTACTTGTCGGCCTTCTGCTCGCACTGCTGGTTGGCGATGCCGCAGCTGGTCTTGCACGCGGACTGGCAGGAGGTCTGGCACTCGCCGCAGCCGCCGTTCTTGGCGCTGTCGCACAGGTTGCGGGTTTCGATGGTCTTGATATGCGTCATGTTGATTTCCTCCACATACATTGATGATTATATCATATCAGAGGAAGCGCCGATTGTCAATCGGTTGGGAAGGTTTTAACTGAATCCTCTTTGACATCCCCCTTTCAGCGGTGCTATCATAGAGGGCGGCATAATCACTGAAACGAGGGCATACAGTATGGAATTACAGGGGATGTATCGCGCGCTGGGGGTCAGCCCGGCGGTTTACGACTTTGGCCAGCAGGTACTTGCGGGCCTGCGGGAGCGATTTGATCAGGTGGACGCGGTGGCGGAGTACAACCAGGCGAAGGCGATCGCCGCCATGCAGAAGAATCGGGTCAGCGCCCCCTGCTTCGCGGCCACTACGGGCTATGGGTACGACGACGTGGGGCGGGACACGCTGGAGAAGGTCTACGCCGACGTGTTCCACACCGAGGCGGCGCTGGTGCGCCCGCAGATCACCTGCGGCACCCACGCGCTGGCGGTGGCGCTGTCGGCCAACCTGCTGCCCGGCGACGAGCTGCTCAGCCCCGTGGGGCGGCCCTACGACACGCTGGAGGAGGTCATCGGCATCCGCCCGTCGAAGTGTTCGCTGAAGGAGTACGGCGTCTCCTACCGGCAGGTGGACCTGCTGGAGGACGGCGGCTTCGACTGGGAGGGCATCCGCGCCGCCATCAACGACAGGACGAAGCTGGTGACGATCCAGCGCAGCAAGGGCTACGCCACCCGCCCCACCTTCTCGGTCAAACAGATCGGCGCGCTGATCGCCTTCGTCAAGTCCGTCAAGCCCGGACTGAACGTGATGGTGGACAACTGCTACGGCGAATTCGTGGAGATGACCGAGCCCTCGGACGTGGGCGCGGACATGACGGTGGGCAGCCTGATCAAGAACCCCGGCGGCGGCCTTGCCCCCATCGGCGGCTACATCGTGGGTAGCGAAGCGTGCGTGTCCCGCTGCGCCTTCCGGCTGAGCGCCCCCGGCCTGGGCCAGGAGGTCGGCGCAAACCTGGGCATCATGCCCGCCTTCTACCAGGGGCTCTTCATAGCCCCCACGGTGGTCGCCGGCGCGCTGAAGGGCGCGATATTCGCCGCGAACCTCTATGAAAGGCTGGGCTTTCGGGTCGTTCCCGGCGGCAGCGAGGACCGCCACGACATCATACAGGCCGTGGAGCTGGGCTCCCCCGAGGCCATGCGCGCCTTCTGCCACGGCATACAGGCCGCCGCGCCGGTGGACAGCTACGTCATCCCAGAGCCCTGGCCCATGCCCGGCTACGACAGCGACGTGATCATGGCCGCCGGGGCGTTCGTGCAGGGCAGCTCCATCGAGCTGAGCGCCGACGGCCCCATCCGGGAGCCCTATGCCGTGTACTTCCAAGGCGGGCTGACCTGGTACCATGCGAAGCTGGGCATACTGATGAGCCTGCAGAAGCTGGTGGACGCGGGATTGACAAAGCTGTAGCCGTCAGAGCCCTTTCGATCACGGGAATCAGCTTCGATGTTGCTTCAATTTGTTGATGTCTTGTAATAATATCTTCATACCTCTTCGGGAAAAGCCGGCCAAGAAGGGTTGACAATCGCGTTAAAATGTGGTAATTTTATGGTGTCCTAATGGCACCGGGATTTTGAAGGGGGTATATTTTATGAAGAAAACCGTCAGGAAGGTCGCTGTACTCGTCTTTGTGATGGCGCTGATCGTGAGCATCTGCATGCCCGCTTTCGCCGCCAAGCCCAGCGTCAAGCTGGTCAGCCGCCCGACCACCGCATACCGCGGCTATTACATGTATCACAAGTATTTCCTCAACTCTGGCAGTTACTACAGGACCGGAGCCTATGGCTATCGCGCCAATTATGACGGCTTCATCTACAGGCGTGCGACAGGTAAGCTGTATGCCAAGTGGGACTTCAACTTCACCGGCAGGATCTACCACACCCTCAAGACCGCTGTGTACTACAGCTGGCCCAGGGGCGCTTACAGGACCTACGTGCGGACCTACTACCGTCCCTACGCAAGCTATAACCGCTGGACCTTTGTCCGTTCCTTCAACTGGTACTTCAATGTCAGGTAACCGCAGTCAGGCCTGACCTGTTGAGCCCGTCTCCCCAGGGAACGGGCTCTTTTGTATTGTTACGCTTACCCGTACAACCTGAAAGGAATATGACATGAAAAAAATGCTCTGCCTGTTGCTGGCCCTGCTGGCCGGCGTCATAGCTGTGAACATCGAGCCCGTCGCCCTCGGGGATGCCATGACTGAAAGGTGCCCCGACATGGCCGTTTGCGGGGGATTGGTCTGGCGCGTCGACGACATGACCATCCTCTGCGAGGATGTCGAAGCCGGCGCCATCCGGGCGACGCTGCCGCTTTCCGAATGCCTGCAGCCCGACGAGAAGCTGCTGCGCGTGTCCGTCGCCGCCTGGACAGATAATAGCGTAATGCTGGTGCTGACCCTGAGCGACGGCGCGATCCGGCTGGAGGCGCTCGGCCTGGCAGATGGGACCATCAGCGCGATCAAGGAATATGACGCAAGCGAACAGCTCGGCTTTCTTGCAGACGACCGGGCGAAGTGGTACGAGGTCAACATGATCGGCTGCGGACGGCGGTTGTTCATCGCTGCCCTGGATGACGCCTATCATTTCCACTTCTTTTCATACACGCCTGACACCGAGGCGCTTGTGCCCCTGGGCGAGCGTTCACTGGCGGCCTACACCGCCGCCATGCCCTATGACGGCGACCTGCTCATCGCCGGGCCAGGCGAAGTGGATGAATCCCTGTTGGAGCTGACCCGCCTGTCCCTGGACGACGGCAGCACGCAGCTGCTGGGTACGGTAGTCCTGGATTCCGCCCTTCACGCCGCCAATTTTGCATGGGATGGGTCTGAGGGGCTGCTGTACTACTCAATCAACAACACGGTCTATGCCCTTTCGCCGGGCAGCGCAGAGGCCCCGAAGGCTGTCGGCGCGCTGGATTCCGCCCCGGCGGAGCTGCGCCTGGGCGTCGTCGCCGGCGATCGGTACGCCGCCCTCAGCGAAAATGGCCGGCTGCTCAGCTGCGACATTCACAGCACCGTCACGTTCACCGCTCAGCTGCGCATTGCCAACTGCGTTGACGATGAAATCGTAGTGGCGGCGGCCCGGGATTTTGGGATCGACCATCCCGGCTGCACGGCATCCGTGGCGGATATCCCCGAAGAGACGAACCTGCTCTCCGAGCTCAAGGCGCATCCGTCGGAATACGACGCCTATGTGCTTGATCTGCGCTCCGATCTGTACCGGTCCCTGGGCGAATCGGGCTTCATCGCCGACCTGTCCGGCATCGACACGCTGGTGTCCGCCACTTCTGACATGACCCCCAGAATGTCCAAGGCCCTTCAAATGGACGGGCATCTGTGCGCCGTACCTACGGCCATTGGAAGCTACTGCCAGCTGCTGAATGTCCCCGCCGCGCAGGCGCTGACCGGCCTTTCTCCGGAAGCGCTTCCCACAGACTGGCCCGGCTTTTTGGCGCTGCTGGGGCAGCTTGCCGACAGCGGCGCTTTGGCCACTGACGGCGATTACCGCCTGTTTGGCGCGGATATGCCTGCTGACGTGCTTCGGGACATGGTGTTTGGTTCGATGGTTCAGGATTGCCTGTTGTGGATCGAAGCGGATGAAACCGCCGTGGACCGTCTGTCCCAGGCGTTGCCGCCGGTGCTGGAGGCCTTCAACAGCGTGGACTGGTCCCGCCTGTCGGCCATTGACCATCTTCCAGCGCTCTCCCAGCCCGGCACTGCCTCTGGCGATTTTCAGCTTGAACAATACGACAGCGGCCGCACGGCCCTGCTGGACAGTGGCATGCCCGATATCACGGTTGCGCCGCAGGCGGAGGGCATGGCGCATTGGCCTCTTTCCGTGCAGCCGGGCGGCGAGCGCCTGATCAGCCAGGTGGCCTTCGTGCTCTGCGTCAACCCCCACTCCGACAGTCCCGAGGCCGCACTGGCCTTTGCGGCCCACGCGTGGGAAAAGACGAATGTGGAAACAAAAATGGCCCTCTGTCAGAGCATGAACACGCCCGTCGCCAACGCCGCCTACCAGGAGGATCTGGATTATATGGCGCAGGACACAGCGCTGCTCAAGCAGGACATCGCAGAAACGCAGGACGCCGAAGCGCGGGCGTCCCTTCAGGCACAGCTCGACGATCTCCAGGCCTACATGGAGGACTACCGAAATAACGGCCAGTGGCTCGCGTCAGAGGCGAGCATTGCCCGCTATCGAAGCCTCGCGGACGCGCTGGTACCCATTGCGCCGGATTTTGGCTTTGACGACGCGCTGTCCGACCTGATGTTCCAATTCCTGGACGGCGCACTGACGCCGGAGGCATACGCCAACCGCTTTGCCGAAGCGGTGAGATGACGGGCGCTTTGCATAATAAATATACAGTCCTGGCGGCGCAAACGTCGCCAGGACTGTACATTTACAGGATATAATCAGTTTTCGGGCACCAGCAGGCCGTAGGTGCCGTCGTTGCGGCGGTAGAGCACGCACATCGTATTGGTCTCGGCATTCATGAACAGGAAGAAGTTGTGGCCCAGCAGCTCCATCTGGGTGATGGCGTCGTCCACATCCATGGGCTTTACGCTGAACTTCTTCACGCGCACGACGTCATAGCTGGCCTCCTCGTATACGGGCTCGACCTTCTCTTCTGGGGCCTCGGGCTTGGGATCGCGCAGGTGCTTGCCCATCTTGGTGCGATAGCGGCGGATCTGGCTCTCCAGCTTGTCCACGGCGCGGTCGATGGACAGGTACATGTCGTTGGAATTCTCCTCGGCGCGCAGGATCAGGCCGTCCACGCTGACGGTGATCTCGCAGATATTCCGGCCACCGCGCTGCTGGCGGAAGCGGATGATGGCCTCGGCCTCTTTATTAAAATAACGGTCCAGCTTACTCAGCTTCTTTTCAGCCCTGGCCTTCAGGCTGTCGGAGACAACTTCCTTGCCCACAAAGACACACTTCATGTTCATCTCTCCTTTATCACTTTTATGGCGCTGGGCGGCGCTGACGCGCCCGTCAACCCATCTTTAACGCCCTGATAATAATATTCTGCACGATTCGCGTTTTTCCTGCATGGCTGTCAATAATTTTTTAACCCATCCGATGAAATCTCCAGGGGCGTAATCGACGCCAGGACCGCTATACCGATTTGATTTGTCTCGCCGCCCTGCAGCTCAAGAGGCGAGGCAAAGACATAAAGCACATATTCCGGGTAGACCGGATGGAAGAAGGCGACCCCGCGATAGCCGTCCTGGGGCCGTTCAAAGGCGATGGCCGGGATGCCGTTCAGGTTTCCCTGTATGACCAAGGCATAGCCGCTGCGCTCAAAATCCTGTGCCAGCGCTTCCGCCGTCTCAAGCGCCCCGGCGTGCATGTAGCCCACGGCAACGCCCATCGACCCGTCGTCGCTGCCCGCCCGGTAGAACAGGCCCGCCTCCGCCTGGGCTTCGTCCAGCGCCGTGGAAGCCCATCCGCGGGGCAGGTACAGCATAAAGCCATCCTCAAAGGGCTGCCAAACGCCGTCATAAGGCGCATCCGACTCGGAGAAGGTCTGGGGTGGTTGGGTGGAATCCACGCCAAATTCCGACGATGCCGGCAGCGGCGAAAGCAGGGGCGTGCCCTCGGCCATACCACCAAAGGCGCACAGCGCCGCAACGAGGGCAATGATGGACAGCAGCTTTTTCATAGATGCCTCCTGAGGTTGGATGCGCTGATAAATTCACTGCGGTGGGGAAGCTTATAATGCTTGCGGCAGCCGGTTTTTAGCTTCCCCACCGCAGTGGGGAAGTGGCCCGAAGGGCCGATAGGGCTCCCCTTTCCCTCTCCCCGACAAATCAGAATTTACTTCCCCCGTGCCCGCTTCTTTGTCGGTTGCTTCGTTCCCTTCTTCACCTTCGGGGTATCCTTTTCAAACTGGACCCGGGGGCCGTTTTGGGCGGCCTCCACCAGGAATACCGAGAAGCGGCGTATGCCGTTCATGAAGCGGTCGGACTTTGCGGTGCGGGCGGCCTCGTCCTTCTGGCCGGCCATGTCGCTCAAAAACTTCTCCCACTTGCCGGTGGTCACGGCGGAGGCGATCTGCTCCGGCACCACCGAGATCAGCTGCCGTCCCTTTTCCGTGGACACGATGCTCTTTCCCTTGCGGCGGGCGTAGCCCACCTCGATCAGACGCTCGATGGTGGCCGCACGGGTGGCCGGGGTGCCCAGGCCCGAGGACTTCATCTGCTCCCGCAGGGTCTCGTCCTCGATGTCCCGGCCCGCGTTCTCCATCAGGTTCAGAAGGGAGGCGTCGGTATGGGAAGGCGGCGGCTCGGTCTGGCAGGTCTTTACCGTCGCCTTTTGCGCCGTGCGCCCGTCCCCCACTGCCAGCTTGGGCAGCGGAGGCTCCTTGTCATCCGCCTTATCCCCCCTGTAGAGCGCCTTCCAGCCCTCCTTCAGGGGCATCGCGCCGGTCGACTTGAAGGCGTGCTTGCCCACCTTCGTGACCACCCTTGCGCTCTCGTATTCATAGTGGGGATAGTGGACCGCGATCAGTCGGCGGGCGATCATGTCGAACAGCAGCGCCTCCTCCCGGGTCAGGCCCTTGGAATTGGCCGTCTTCTCCGTGGGCACGATGGCGTGATGGTCGCTGATCTTGGCATTGTCGTAGAAGCGCTTGTCCTTCAGCTGCCAGTTCAGCTCCGGCGATTCCACGAAGGGCGCGTAGGCCGGCGGCAGCTTCTTCAGCGTGGCGGCGATCTTCGGCTTCATGTCGTCCGGCAGGTAGCGGCTGTCGGTGCGGGGATAGGTGATCAGCTTGTGGGTCTCGTAGAGCGACTGAGCCAGCTTCAGCGTCTTGTCCGCAGAGTAGCCCAGCTTCTTGTTGGCCTCACGCTGGAGGCTGGTCAGGTCGTACAGCTGGGGCGGCGGCACCTTCTTGCGGGTCGTCTTGCTCTCGGTCACCGTCCCGCTCTGCCCCTGAACCGCCTGGCGAATGGCCTCGGCCTCGGCCCGGTCCGTGCAGCGGGTCTTCTTCGTCTTCGGGTTGACCCAGAGGCCCTCGTAATCGCCGAAATCGGCGCGGATCTCCCAGTAGTCCTCGGGCACGAAGTTTTCAATTTCCAGGTCCCGTTTGACGATCAGGTTCAGCGTCGGGGTCTGCACCCGACCCACGGACAGGTGGGCGTCGTAGGCCAGCGAGAAGGCCCGGGAGGCGTTCATGCCCACCAGCCAGTCGGCCTCGCTGCGGCAGCGGGCGCTCTCGTAGAGGGAATCGTAATAGGCCGACGGCTTCAGCTCGGCAAAGCCCTGCTGGATGGCCGCGTCGGTCATCGACGAGATCCACAGCCGCTCCACCGGCTTTTTGCAGCCGGCCATCTGGTAGATGTAGCGGAAGATCAGCTCGCCCTCCCGGGCGCTGTCCGTGGCGCAAATGAGGCTGGATATCTCCCGGTTCAGCATCCATCCCCTGACCACGGAGAACTGGGCCCTGGTGTTTGGCAGCACCTTCAGCGGTATGCGCTCCGGCAGCATCGGCAGGTCGGCCATGTTCCACTTCACCCAGCGCTCGTCGGTCTCCCCCGGCTCGCACAGCGAGACCAGGTGGCCGATGGCCCAGGTGACGACGTATTCCTCGCCCACCAGGCAGCCCTCGCCCCGGCCCTTGACACCCAACACCCGGGCGATGTCCCGGGCCACGGAGGGCTTTTCGGCAACGATCAGCTTCTTGGACATTGAATTTGCTCCTATCGTTCCCCGCGCAGGGAAAGCTGACCGTATTGTATCAAATCGCGCCGGTGATTTCAAGCGCAAAAACGACAATTTCAGCGCCGCGCACAGGACCCGGGCGTCCAGACATCCTTTGGGCGTCAGGCTGATTTGCCTGAACAAGATTCCATCATAAATTTTTCTCTCCAGCCCAACCTTTCGCCTCTCCAGAGCATCTAACAAAGTGTACCGGTACAATGGAGGAATGAATCAATGCTGCAAGCCGACTTTATTCAGCGCGTGCGAGCCTGTGAGCGCAGGCTCTACCGCGTCGCCCGCACGATGCTCCCCCAGGCGTGCGACTGCGAGGACGCGGTCCAGGAGGCGCTGCTCCGGGCGTGGGACAGACGGGAAACCCTTCGTCAGGAAGCGTACTTCGACACATGGCTGATCCGAATACTGATCAACCAGTGCAAGACCTTTTATCGCCGCCGCCCGCCCGAGCCCGCTGAGCTCACCGAGGACATTCCCCAGGTGACTTCGGAGGAGACGCCTCTATTGGAAGCGCTGATGGCCTTGCCGCGCAAGCAGCGCGTCACGCTGGAGCTGCATTACATCGAGGGCTACAGCGTCGCGGAGACCGCCCGAATCCTGCGCCTGCCGGAGGGCACGGTGAAGTGGCGGCTGAAGCGAGGACGCGAACTGCTCAAACAATCGTTGAATCGAGAGGAGGCCCGCACATGAAGCGCTGGAAGGACCCGTTTCCCCGGACGCCGAAGGGATTCCATGACCGCGTAGAGCAGACGCTCGGCGGGCTGGAGGATATGAAAATGAGACGTAATAATAACTACCGCAAGCTGAACGTTGCGTTGACCGCCGCATTGATCGCCATACTGGCGACGACTGCGGTTGCTGTGGCAGTGGTACTGGGAAACGCGCGTTTCAAGCAGGCGCTGACCGACGGCGGCGCGGACGAGGTGGCCGCGTTGGTTCAGGAGGTGCACGTGCCCGCGACGGGAGACGAGGCGGACGGCTTCGCGCTGTCCATCGACGAAATCATTTGGGAGGATGACAAGCTCTACTTCACCTACACAGCGAGCGTGCCCGAGGACGGCAACCGCTACCTGATGGCGCTGTACACGCCGCTTTTGAACGGCGAGCCGATGGTATTTTACGCCACGGGCTGGGAGGCCAGCGCCTTCTTCGACGACCGGTTTCAGACGGTCATCCCCCTGGGCGGGGTGCAACCTGCGACCTGCGGACAGCTGCTCACCTTCAAGGTGAACCCGGCACTGCGCCAGAGGGCCTCGAACGCGCTGTTCCTGCGGGCGGACTTCTTTAAAACCGACATCGACTTAACCAACAATCAGAGCGGCTTTGAGAGCCAATTCAAAGGCGTCGTGCCGACCGTCGTCCTGACGTTTGACGAAAGTGACAGATTCGGTGAGTCCTTTGACAGCTATGCCGAGCGGCTGGAGCTATCGACAGAGGAAACGGAGGCGCTTCACTCGATCGTCGACGCCGCGGGAGAGGACGGCATCCTGACGCCGGAGGAGCTTTCGGGTGTGGAAGGGATTGAGTATGCCACCCGTCGGGAGACACGCATGGCGGTGGACGCCTCAAAACTTAAACAGACGGTCTATGATGGCGTTGAGGAGACGGCGTTTGAGGTGAACGGCTGCGAACTTACCGTCGAGGACTTCCACATGACCCACCTGGGCGCGAGCTTCCAGTTGCGCGTGACCGCCCCGACAGGAATGAACGAGGAGGAGGGCATGCGCCTGGCTTCCAGCGTCGCCTTTCCGGGACAAGTGAATGAACACGGCTATACCTGGAGCCTCCTGCGCCCCGACGGCAGTGAACTGGCACTGGATGAGCGCTGGGAGGGCGGCGCGGGCTACCAGCCCCTGCCCGACGGCACGGCGTCCTATGGCCTGAGCTATGACAGCGACGGCATCATCCCGCTGGATGGACTGGAAAAGGTGATCCTGATGCCCCGTCGCCTTGCTTACGATGAAAACGACAACAAGACTTTCGATTACATGAAGGACTGGGCCGTTGAACTGACGCCCATCCTCTGCAGAACACAAGCTGGGGCCGAACCGGTTCAAACGCTCTCCCCAGAGGATCAGGCCGATTTTGACCGCACTATGAACGGGGCGGTCATGACCCGGCTGGAGCGCAGAGTCGCCACCGCAAACTGGAAGGCGGGCGATCCTACCATCACCGTCTACGCCACGGAGGAAGGCAGCTTCTTCCATGTCGACATCGACTGCTCCGACATGCAAAACGCTTTCCCCAGGGCCATTGAGGACGCCGTGAAGGGTGGCAAAGCGCCCTGCCCGGATTGCATCGGCGGACCCAACGCGCCCGACGAAGTGGACATCATGACAGGAGAATTTTGATCAGAATCGAGGAAACCAACGTGAATGTTGCAACCATACTTGCCGCCGGGCAGGGGAAGCGATTCGGCGCGGATGTGCCCAAGCAATTCGTCGAAGTACTTGGAAAGCCAATACTCGCCTATACGCTGGAAACGTTCCAGAATTCGCCGGAAATAGACGCGATCCAGATCGTCTGCCAGCCGGAGTATAAGGATCATATTATTGAGATTGTCCGCAACTACAGGATCGATAAGCTTCGATGGATCACAGAGGGCGGGAGCACGCGCTCCGAATCCTTCCGGAACGCTGTCTTTGCCCTGAGGAATCATCTGAACGATGACGATATCATCGTTGCGCATGTGGGCGTCAGTCCCCTGGTATCCCCTGAAGACATCGCCTCCTCCATTGCGATGTGCGCGGAAAAGGGCTGCTGCTTCACCATGCATCCCATTCGCATCTGCATGGCGCAGGGCGGCGGCGATGGCTGGGCCGACCGGGACGCGCCAAAGGAAAAGTATATTGAACTGAATGCGCCGTGGGCGTTTCGATACGCAGCCGTTTTCAAGCTGTATCAGCGTTTGACTGCGGAAAGCCGTGTCCTTACCGATGCCGACAGCACGCTCAGCCTATGGCTGGCTGCCGGGCGCAGAGCGTGGTATATTCGCGGCTCTGAGGCGGGACGAATGAAGATCACGACGCCCCACGACCGGGATTTGTTCGAAGGGTATCTGTTATTGCGACAGAGAAGAGGAGATCAACCATGAACGATTATCTCGCGGCGATTGACGCCGGTACAGGGGGCGTGCGCTGCGTCATATTCGATGTGAAGGGAAACGTGGTCAGCCAGGATTACCGGGAAACGTTGACCATGTATACGCCGGACGGCCATGCGGAGCAGGACCCCGTTCAGCTCGTTGAAGCCGCGCTGAACGCGGTGCGCGGCGCGATTGTCAAGGGTAACGTCGATGCGGCGCGAATTGCGGGAATAACCATCACCGGTACGCAGACCACCTTTGCGGCGGTGGACAGGCAGGGCCATTTCCTGACGAACATCATCCTCTGGCAGGATATGCGCGGCATCGAGATGTTCCCCTGGATACGCCAACGTCTGGCTGAGCACGGCATGACGGAGGCGGAGCTTTACAGGCGCACCTTCCGCCCGCTGAACGCGCTGTTGGCGGGCGCGAAGCTGCTGTGGCTGCGGAAACATGAACCCGCATTGTATGGAAAAATCCACAGGATCGCGAATCCGCAGGCAATATTGCAGAGAGCGCTCGGCGCGGAGGAAGTGACGATCGACCCAACGGATGGCGGTTGGTGGCTTTCCCATGACGGCGCGACGCTGACGCTCGATCCCGAATTGGTCGAAGTGTTTGGCCTGAATACCGATTTCTTTCCCCGATTCTGCGCTCCCGGAGAACAGGTTGGCAAGGTGACGCTGGATGTAGCGGAAAGGACAGGATTGAAGGCGGGCACGCCGATCTGGCAGGGGGCGGTGGATCAATGCTGCGCGGTTCTCGGCGCAGGGAACTATGGCGCTGCCGATATGGGAACGATGTGCATGGGGACCGCCGGCGTCATTATGACGTATTCTGATGTGCCGATTCCAGATCCCCTGGGTCGCTATCCTGTCATACACTTTCCGGGCGGGGGCTACGTCAGTGAGATTGGCGTAAGGGTCGCGGCTTCCGCGTTCAGATGGGCACGGGATATGCTGTATCCCTCAGAGGATTTGAACCGCAATGATATCTACCAACGGATGGACATGGAAGCGGCTGGCATTCCCATCGGTTCGAACGGCGTCAGTTTTCTGCCGATGATGGCAGGCAGCGCCTATCCGAAGGCGGATGAATCGATCCGTGGCGGGTGGATCGGCACCTCCCTGGGTACGAAGCGCCCGGCGTTGGTGCGCGCCGCGTTGGAAGGCATATGCTACGAGATGCGCCAGGTTCTGGAAGAGAGCCGGCAAACGTTTGCTTCCATACGTTTACTTGGAGGCGCAACGCGCTCTGACCTGTGGAACCAGATGCAGGCGGACGTATACGGTTGTCCCGTGGAGACCATCGCCTCCCAGGAGGCCAGTGCCCTCGGCGCGGCCATGATCGCCGCCTGTGGCGCGGGGCTATACCACAGCCTGAAGGACGCGGTATGCGGCATGACCCACATAAAGCGTCGCTATGAACCCAATATAGACAACACCGGGCGTTACCGTGAAAGCTACGAAGCATGGCGAAACTGTGTCGATGATCTGGGCAATCGGGCGTTTCCTGCGCTGGCCAAGCTGCGAAACGGAGGGATTTGATGCTGAGCCATCAGAAGCAGGCGTTCCGATCGTATTGCAAAAAACACAAGCATTTGTACCGCATTTTCTCACGGTGGTTTGAGCGCCGGACAAACCGCGCTTTGCGGCAGAACAGGCGTCTGTGGGGCATCGACAACAACCTGGTCGTGTTCAGCGCATTCAGTATGCGGTCATACAACGACAACCCCAAATACATCTGTGAAGCGCTGCACCGGATGCGCCCCCAGACATGCATGGTCTGGCTGTTCAGGGATGTGGAGGCGGCCAGGGCGAAGTATGCGATTCCCGGCTATGTTCGCTGTGTGGAATGGAAGACGCCCATGTCGAATTTCTATCTGGGACGTGCGAGAGTCATCGTGGACAACTGGCAGAAGCCTGACTGGCTCCGGCTGGAGCGCGACCAGATATACCTCTTCTCGCCGCACCATGACCGCAGCCTGAAGAGCGGCGGATTTCTGAAGAAGGATCGGCTGTACAATCGATTGGTGGAATCCCGTGCGTCGATGGCTACGGTTGGATCGGATTTCAACAAGCGTTTTCTGCGCATGGCCGCGCACTTCAAGGGGCCGTATCTGGACGTCGGCCTGCCCCGGAACGATATCCTTGTCCGCAATAATCCATGGGATGAAGACCACATCCGTAAGGCTCTGGGGATCGGCGCAGGCACCCGGGTTTTGCTATTCGCGCCCACCTACCGGGACGCTGAAAGTAGGAAGGGCAACCGGCAGAACGTCGCGCTGGATATCCATCACGCGCTGGATGTGCTGGAGCAGACCACCCAGGCGCGCTGGGTGTGCCTGTACAGGGCGCATTACCTCTCCCTGGGGCTGAACATGGATCAAACCCCCACATCCCCGCGGCTCATGGATGTGACCGATTATCCGGAGATGGCGGAGCTGCTCCGGGTTTCCGACGCGCTGATCTCGGACTATTCCTGTACTGCGGGGGACTTCGCATTGCGCGGAAAGCCCATCTGGCTCTATGTCGCGGACATCGATGAATACACCCGAACCAGCCGGGAGCTCTATGTCAACCCGTTGGACACACCCTACTGGTGCGCAAGGACGCCTTCAGAGCTGGATACGCTGATACGCCGAACGACCCCGGAAAAGGCACGGGAGAACTGCCGGGAGATTCTTGGGTACTACAAGGCGCATGAGACGGGCAATGCTTCAGAGGCGGCAGCCAGGTATATCTGCTCGAAACTGGATTGAACGCAAAACCCACACTCCAATGAACCCGCCTATGCCAAAATGGATTTCAACCCACTTTCCGTGAAAGCACCAAAAGGCCCTCCCCTGTCGGCTGTGACAGTGGAGGGCCCTGCCCGTCTCTGAATTATTGCCCGTACTTTTCCACCCTGTAGGTCTCACCGAAGGTGTCCACGGTGGCCTTTTTGATGCGCTGCTCCTGCACCGGGCGGTCCTGGAAGCCCGTGGGGGTGCCGGCGATGGCGTCCACCACGTCCATGCCCTCGATCACCCTGCCGAAGGCGGCGTAGTCGCCGTCCAGGTGGGGCGCGTCGGCGTGCATGATGAAGAACTGGCTGCCCGCGGAGTTGGGCATCATGCTGCGGGCCATGGACAGCACGCCGCGGCTGTGCTTCAGGTTGTTCTGCCGGAAGCCGTTGCGGGCGAACTCGCCCTTGATGGTATAGCCGGGGCCACCCATGCCGGTGCCCTGGGGGTCGCCACCCTGGATCATAAAGCCGGGGATGACCCGGTGGAAGATCAGGCCGTCGTAGAAGCCGGATTCAACCAGATTCACGAAGTTCGCCACGGTATTGGGCGCGATCTCGGGAAACAGCTCCGCCTTGATGACGCCGCCGTTGGCCATCTCGATGGTGACAATGGGATTGCTCATGGTGATATCCTCCTGTTGCGATAGATTACTGGATCTTTTCGACGGCGTAATCCACGCCGTTGGTCTCCACGCGGATGGACTTAATCACCTGGTCCTCCGCGGGGCGGTCGTTGGCGTCGGTTGAGACGGCGGCCACATGGTCCACGGCCTCGATGCCCTCGATCACCCGGCCAAAGGCGGCGTACTGGCCGTCCAGCGCCGGATAGTCGGCGTGCATGATGAAGAACTGGCTGCCCGCGGAATTCGGGTGCTGGGCCCTGGCCATCGAGATCACGCCCCGCTCGTGAGACAGGTTGTTCTCGATGCCATTGGCCGCGAACTCGCCCTTGATGCCGTAGCCGGGTCCGCCCATGCCAGTGCCGGTGGGGTCGCCGCCCTGGATCATGAAGCCGGGAATGACCCGGTGGAAGATCAGGCCGTCGTAGAAGCCGGCGTTGGCCAGCTCGATGAAGTTCGCCACCGTGTTGGGGGCGACGTCGGGATACAGCTCCAGCTTCATCACGTCACCGTTTGCCATCTCGATGGTGGCGACGGGCAGGGCGCCCGCCTCGGCAAACGCAGTGAACGCGCCGCAGAGCAACAGGGCGCATAGGAACAGTGTAAACAGCTTCTTCATGGGGTATGCTCCTCTCTGTCTGATTTATCGAGCAAAGCCCGATAAATCAGAATTTACCTCACTCATCCTCAATCTTCTCCGGATCCCCATAGTCCACGCCGAACGTGTTCACGCTGATGCTGCGGATCACCTGGCGGGTCAGGGGCAGGTAGGTGCTGTCGGTGGGCTGGGCGGCAATGGCGTCCAGCACCGACAGGGTTTGATCGTCCGCGGCGCGGCCAAAGGCGGCATACTTTCCATCGTACTCGGGATAGCTGCCCTGCATGATGAAGAACTGGCTGCCCGCGGTGTCGTAGCCGCTCTGCCTGGCCATGGAAATCGTGCCGCGCAGGTGCGAGATGTCGTTGCCGCTGAAGCCGTTCTCGGCAAACTCGCCCTTGATGGTATATCCCGGGCCGCCAGTGCCGTTGTCCTGCGGATCGCCGCCCTGTATGAGCACGCCCGCCACGACGCGGAAAAATTCATGGTCATTGTAGAAGCCCCTGTTGGCCAGACTGATGAAGTTGGCCACGGTGTTGGGCGCCTTGTCGGGGTACAGCTCGAAGCGCATCTGCGCGCCGTCGGACATGGTGATGGTAGCGACGGGATTCGGGTCGGGCTCCTCCGGCGCTTTGGGCTCGGTCAGCTTCAGGATCAGCAGCAGCGCCCCGGCCAGCAGCAGCGCCCCCACGACGATCGCGGCGATGAGACGCCGCCTGTCGCTGAAAAAGCCCTTCTTCCTTTGTCGCATGGGCAGGGTCCCTCCGAATCAAACATTTTCAAACGACTTCCTCAGTATGACATCCCGCTTCCGCTGGGCCATCTCGTCCACCCGGGCGATGTATTCTGCGATGTTGCGCACGTTGGGAGCGCGCTCGATCCTCAGCGCCGAATGGTCGTGACGGCTTTTGAAGTCGTCGTACGCCGACGATTCGCGAGTATCGAACAGCCACTTCGTTATGGCCCCCGCGCCCAGCGCCAGCACGCTGACGGTCTCTTCCATGTTGCCGATGTTGTACAGGCAGGCCTTGCCCGGCTTGGCGTAGCCCACGTTTTCCAGGTTCCCGGCCATGTACTTCTGCCGGTACAGGTAATAGGGCTTCCAGCCGCCCCCGGTCAGGCGCCGGCGGGCCATGGCGATCATTTCCGCCGCGCCGTCCCGGGATACCTGGCCGTAGCCGTTGCCCGCCACCGCCAGCTGCTCGTGCAGGCGGCTGGAGCGCTTGATGGCCAAGGAATGGACCGTCACGCTGTCCGGGGCAAGGTCCTGCACCACGTCCAGCGTGCGGGCGAAATCGGCCACGCCCTCGCCGGGCAGGGCGGCGATGATATCCATGTTGACGTCATCAAAGCCCATTGCCCGGGCCAGCCGGTACGCCTCGACGGTCTGCTGCCCGGTGTGGGCCCTGCCGATGCGGGCGAGCGTATCGTCACTAAAGGTCTGGGGGTTGACGGAGATCCGGGTCACGCCCCTGTCCTTCAGCATTCTCAGCTTGCCCTCGTCGATGGTGTCCGGCCTGCCCGCCTCCACCGTCCACTCCACGGCCCCCGGAAAGGCCGCCTGGGCCGCGGCGAGTATCCGCTCCAGATCGTCCCGCGGTATGGCCGTGGGTGTGCCGCCGCCCACGTAGCCCGCTCGCAGGCGCAGGCCTGCCTGTTCCATCATGGCCCTGCACAGTTCGATCTCCCGCAGCAGGGCGTCCACATAGGGCGCCACCAGCCTGCCGTCGCCGATCTCACCGGAGGAGAAGGAGCAGTAGGAGCAACGGGTCTTGCAGAAGGGTATGCCGATGTACAGGTCGAAGCAGCCGGCCGGGGCCAGCCGCAGCCCCTCCTGCATTTGAGCGATCTCCCCCAGCAGCCCGGCCCGGTCCGGGGATACGTCGAAGGTTTCGATCACGTAGGCCACGGCCTCCTTCAGGCCCATGCCCGCCTCCATGGCCTCGTAGAGCAGCCGGGTGGGCCGTATGCCGGTCAGGCTGCCCCAGGGGGGACGCATGCCCGTCAATGCCTTCAGAAGCTCATAGAGCGCCTGCTTGACCTGGCGCTTGCGCAGCCGCTTGACCACCAGCGGCGCATCGTCGCTGACGGGCCTTGACAGCGCAACCTGCTTGCCCTGGGAAGCCCAGGTATCCGTCCAGAGGCCGCCGGCTTCGGCAAAATGGTGCTCGAACACCACGTCGCCCGCCTCCAGGCTGACGGTCACGTCGCCGTAGAACAGGCGCAACACGTCTCCCAGGTCAGAGAAGAACCGGGGTTCGTCGGTGACAATCCGAATCATATGCGGTACCTTGCCTTTTCCTCGCCGATGGTGGTGGCATCGCCGTGGCCGGGATAGACCTCCACCTCTCCGGGCAGGGTGAACAGGCGCTTCAGGGATTTGAGCATCGCGCCCATCTTGCCGCCGTACAGATCCAGCCTTCCATAGCCGGCGCGGAACAGCGTGTCACCGCTGAACAGGACGGCCTCGTCCTTCAGGTACAGGCACACGGAGCCCCGGGAATGGCCGGGGGTAGCCAGGACGGTAAAATCCATGCCGCAGACGGACAGCGTCTCTCCAAAGGACGCGGCGTCGATCGCCGGCCAGTCGGCCCGGGTAAGGCCCAGCATGCCCGTATAGTCGCTCTTTGTGATGTCGTTCAGCATCTCCGCGTCCTCCGCGCCCACGTACACCGGCGCGCCGAAGTCTCTCGCCATCTCCCCAGCCGCCATGATGTGATCGAAGTGGCCGTGGGTCAGCAAAACGGCCCCCACGCGCCTGTCGCCGATGGCGGCCTTCAATTTGGGATATTCATCGCCAGGATCGACGACGACGCAGTCGTCCCGCCCCTCGGCCTGAACGATGTAGCAGTTTTCCTGGATCATGCCGCAGATCACGCGGCGAATGTCTATGGACATGGGGTTCCCTCCGTTGCGTTGATAAATTCTGAATCAGAATTTCTTCCTGCTGTCCAGCAATATCGTCACCGGGCCGTCGTTGAGCAGGCTGACCTGCATGTGGGTGCGGAAGCGTCCCGTCTCCACGTGGATGCCCTTCGACTCGATGATGGCTTTCACCAAGTCGCACAGGGGCTCGGCCACCTCGGGGCGGGCGGCTTGTATGAAGTCGGGCCTGCGCCCGTGGCGAGCGTCCGCCAGCAGCGTAAACTGGCTGACCAGCAGCACGCTGCCGCCCACGTCAGCCAGGGACAGGTTCATCTTGTCGTTTTCGTCCTCGAACACCCGCAGTCCGGCGATCTTCTCGGCGCAGTAGCGGGCGTCGGCCTCGGTATCGCCGTTCTCCGCCCCCAGCAGCACCATATAGCCGTCCTGGATGCTGCCCACTGTCTCGCCCTCGACCACGACCCCGGCATGGGTCACCTTCTGTATCACTGCACGCATTGCGTATTCTCCATTCAGAGGAAACGATTATGAATCCAATAAATCCGTCAGGATTTACACATCCATTCCTCATTCCTCATTCCTAATTCCTCATTTATCCAAACTATCCGCTGACGCGGTTGACCTCGATGATGTCCGGCCACTTCTGCAGGTCGCGTATGATCTTGGCCAGCTGCTGGGTATTCTTGATGACCAGCGAAATGTTGAACAGGAAGGTATTGTCCTTCAGCGCCCTGGCCGATATGGCGCTGACGGGCACGTCCATCGAGGCGAACATCACCGACAGCTCTGCCAGCAAGCCGGTTCGGTTGTAGCAGACGATCCGGATCTCCGCCTCGTAGGTGCCGTTGGGATTCTGGTCCTCCCACTCCACCTCGATCAGCCGGTCCTGTTCCATGCCGGCATCCTTCAGGCTGGGACAGTCGGCCCGGTGCACCGATACGCCGCGCCCGCGGGTGATGTAGCCGATGATCTTGTCCCCCGGCAGCGGCGAGCAGCATCGGGCAAAGCGCACCAGCATGCCGCTCTCCCCCTTGACGATCACGCCGTTGGAGGCGGTGTTCGCCCGCTTGGGCTGGGGCTGCGGCTCGGGAGGCTGCTCTGTCAGCTGGGCAGCGACCTCCTCGCTCTTGTGCTGCTTCTTGTATTCGTCGATCAGGCGGTTCAGCACCTGCACGGTGCTCAGTCCGCCGAAGCCCACCATGGCGCAGACGTCGTCGTAGCTCTGCACCGAATAGCGCTTGTACAGCGTCTCCACCAGCTCGGGCTTGTTGAGCTGGGACATGCTGTAGCCCAGCCGCTTGGCCTCCCGCTCCAGCAGCTCACGACCGTGGATGATGTTCTCGTCCCGCTGCTCCTTCTTCAGCCATGCCCGGATCTTGGCCTTGGCCTCGCTGGTCTTGACGATATTCAGCCAGTCCCGGCTGGGCCCGTGGGAGGACGAGGAGGTCATGACCTCGACAAAATCACCGGTTTGCAGCTGGTGGGCCAGCGGCACGATGCGCCCGTTCACCTTTGCGCCGATGCAGCGGTTGCCCACGGCGGAGTGGATGCGGTAGGCGAAGTCCAGCGGCGTCGCGCCTCTGGGCAGCGACACCACGTCGCCCCTGGGGGTGAACACGAACACCTCGTCCGCGAACAGATCGAACTTCAGAAGCTCGCTGAAATCGCCGGGGTCCTTCGCGTCCGACTGCCAGTCCAGTATGCGGCGAAGCCAGCTGAGCTTGGTGTCCAGCTCGTCGGCGGCCTTGCCCTCCTTGTATCGCCAATGGGCCGCGATGCCGTATTCCGCGGTGCGGTGCATCTCAAAGGTGCGGATCTGCACCTCGAAGGGGCGCCCCTGGTTCACCACGGTGGTGTGCAGCGACTGGTACATGTTGGCCTTGGGCATGCTGATGTAGTCCTTGAAGCGACCCGGCACCTGGGGCCATATGGTGTGGACGATGCCCAGGGCGAAGTAGCAGTCCTGCTTGGTGTTCACCAGGACGCGCACGGCGATCAGGTCCATGATCTGGTCGAAGGCCTTGTTCTGGGTCTTCATCTTTTTATAGATGGAGTAGAAGTGCTTCGGGCGACCGTCGATCTCGCACTTGATGCCCGCCTCGGTGAGCCGGGCCTTCAGCTCCTGGGTCACCTGGGCGATCAACTGCTCCCGCTCCTCCCGCTTCATGCCCACCAGGCGCACCAGCTCATAGTAGCCCTCGGGATCGATGTAGCGCAGGGACAGGTCCTCCAGCTCCCACTTGACGGTGTACACGCCCAGCCGATGGGCCAGCGGCGCGTAGATGTCCAGCGTCTCGCGGGCGATGGGCACCTGGCGCTCGGGCTTCTGGTACTTCAGCGTGCGCATGTTGTGCAGCCGGTCCGCCAGCTTGATCAGCACCACGCGAATGTCCTTCGCCATGGCCAGGAACATCTTGCGCAGGGTCTCCGCCTGGGCCTCCTCGCGGTTGGCGAAGTTCAGCTGGCTCAGCTTGGTCACGCCGTCCACCAGCAGGGCCACCTCGTCGCCAAACAGCTGCCGGATGCCGTCCAGCGTGCAGCCCTCCACATCCTCCACGCAGTCGTGCAGCAGCCCCGCGGCGATGGTCGTCGCGTCCAGCATCAGGTCTGTGAGGATCACCGCCACGGCCACCGGATGGCAGAAATAGGGGTCGCCGGACTTGCGCACCTGGTCGGCATGGGCCTTTTCTGCGTATTCATAGGCCCTCTGCACCAGGCTCATGTCGTCGTCCGGGTGATACTTTCGGATGCGCCCGATCAACTCTTCCGCGCTGATATAGGGCTTCATGGTCGTATCAGACATCTGTGATCCTCCTTTCCAATTCATAGACCCGTTCAATCCAGGCTTCCCGCCCGCCACTGCTGGATCAGCTGCCACACGGCGCTCTGTTCGGGGCTGGCCTTCGCCCGGTCGCTGCGGGTGACGGAAAAGGCCTGGGACGATCGATCCAGCCTGAACAGCCCCATGTCAGCCATCGCCAGGATCGACGCTGCGGCGGTGACATCCGCCGTGCCGGCCTCCTCCGCCGTCATGTGGACCAGCTGCCACAGCGTCGGACACCAGGCGGGGCGACGCCCGACGCGCATCAGCGCCAAGTAGACCTCCCGCATGGCCACCAGATCCGGCAGCAGTGCCGTCCATGCCGGGATTTCCGGCAGTCGAAAGGCCCGCTTCGCCACATCCTCCGTCAGCCACCGGCCCGGCACGCCCGCCAGCACGACGTGATCGTAGCCGGGAGAAAGCGCCCCGACGGGTGGACAGACGCATACGGCGTTGAACGCCCTGGGATCCTCCGGCAGACCGCTCACGACCAGATCGGGTGGGCAATCCCCCGCGAGGCGCAGAAGCCGACCCGCGCAAGTCAGGTCTGAGGTGACAATCAACGTGCCCTGAGGGCGCTCCGCCATCCAGTCGGCCAATGTCGATTCATCCAGCTGCGGAAGTGCCGGCAAAACAGAGGGTATTTTTTCATTATAGATGATCTCTGTTAAGAAATCGCATTGTATCCGGGATTCATCCATGACTTTTGACGACAAAAGACCCATCGCGCCCCCATCGCTCAGTGCCCGCACCTCCAGCTGTGGCTCGGTGCGCCCCATCCAGGTATTCAGCTTGGGAACGAACAGCGCGTCCACGTCGTCGGCCAGCGCGCCGGCACGGGCGCCCTCCCGAAACGCGATGCCCCCCAAGCGCCGTCCCCCCTGGGCCAGCGTCAGCTTCAGATGGGCGCCCTCCGCCCCCACGGCCCGGGCATCCACCACCGAGGCCCTGGCCCGGAACAGCGGCGCCGGATTGCCGAAGCCGGTGGGCTGCAGCGCCTCCAGCGACGTGATGAACAGCGGCGTGATCTCGTCGAAATCCAGCACCGCGTCGTACTGCTTCACCGGGATGTAGGCCGCCGGGTCGACGTTCTCCCAAAGCCAGGCGTCCATCGCCGCCCGAAAGTCCTCAAGCCGCTCGGGCCGCAGGGTCAGCCCCGCCGCCTGCTTGTGGCCGCCGAAGCGCACCAGCGCGTCGGCGCACCCCATCAGCGCCGCGTGTATGTCCACGCCCTCGATGCTGCGGCAGGAACCGGTCAACACATCGCCCCCGCCTGCCAACAATACCACGGGATAGTTGTACTTCTCCACCAGCCGGGAGGCCGCCAGCCCGATCACGCCGGGATTCCAGTCGTCCCCCGCCAGGATCAGCGCCCGGTGGGCGGCAAAGTTGAAGCCCTTCAACTGGGCCTCGGCCTCAGCGAGGATAAGGGTCTCCACGGTTTTGCGGCGGGTGTTCTCCGCCTCCAGTGCCTCCGCCTCTGCCTGGGCCCTGGCAGGGTCCGTCTCCATCACCAACGCCAGCGAGCGCATGGCCGAGCCCAGCCGACCGCCCGCGTTCAGCCGCGGCGCCAGCTGGAAGGCGATGGACGTAGCGGTAATGCGCTTGTCCGCCAGCCGCGCAGCCTCGATCAGCGCCGCGATACCCGTGCGCGGCGATTCATTGATGGCATCCAGCCCCAGGCGCACGATGGCCCGGTTTTCGCCGGTCAGCGGCACCACGTCCGCTACCGTGGCCAGCGCCGCCACGTCCACCCAAGGCATGGCCTCTGCCTCGCCCCCCAGCGCCCAAACGACCTTCCATGCCACCCCCGCGCCGCAGAGGGAGGGAAAGGGATAGCCTGCCAGCAGCGGGTTCACCACAGGGCAGTCGGGCAGCGAGCCCTCCGGGGGCCGGTGGTGGTCGGTGACGATCACGTCCAGCCCCAGGGACTTCGCCAGTGCCACCAGCGCGACGCTGGTCACGCCGCAGTCCACGGTCACCAGCAGCTTCGCCCACCCAGCGATCTCGCGAATCGCGTTCTCATTCAGTCCATAGCCCTCGCTGTGCCGGGAGGGCAGGTACACCCTGGCGTCCGCGCCCCGGGATTTCAGCCAGCCCGACAGTATGGCCGATGCGCACACGCCGTCCACGTCGTAATCGCCGTACACGCAGATGACCTCGCCCGCGTCCATGGCCCGACGAATGCGCACCGTGACCACAGGCATGTCCGACAGAAGCATCGGATCGTGCAGGCTGTCGACGCCGGGGGTCAAAAACGCTTCCATCGCCTCAACGGAATCGACGCCCCGCCCCGCCAGCAGCCGGTGCAGCGCCGGGGACATGCCCTCCGGACAGGGGAAAGCGGGATCGGAACAACGCGCTTCGTATCGCAGCATAGCATACCTCTTTAGTAATGGGGAAAAGAAGAATTAGGAACCGGCTCGCGTCGATTCCTAATTCGGATTGGTTTGTTCGGTTAGGCCTTCTTCGCCTTGTTGGCAGCCAGCTTCTTATCCCACATGGCCCAGACCTGACCGCTGAGCAGCACGGAGGAATAGGTACCGGCCAGCATGCCCACCAGCAGCGGGAACGCGAACTCCTTGATGGAGGACACGCCGAAGATGTACAGGCACACCAGCGTGAACAGCGTGGTCAGCGTGGTGTTGATGGTACGGGACAGCGTGCTGCTGACGGAGACCTCGACGACGTCCATCATGTCCATCTGGGTGTAGCCCGGCTTCGCGCGGGTCTCGCGGATGCGATCGAAGATGATGATGGTGTTGTTGATGGAATAGCCGACGATGGTCAGTATGGCGGCGATGAAGGGGCTGTTCACCTGGAACAGGCCGCGGAAGAACACCATGAACGCGCACATGATCAGTATGTCATGCAGCAGCGCGAACAGGGCCGCCGCGCCAGAGAGCGGGCTGAACCGGATCGCGATATAGATCAGCATGCACACGAAGGCGATCAGCAGAGCCTTGATGGCGTTGGACAGCAGGTCGCGGCCGGCGATGGCGCTGACGTGGTCGATGGACACGAAGCGGAAATTCGGATACTTCGCGATCATCTCGCGCTCCAGCTGGGCGCGGACCTGGCTGGTCACGTCGTCCATGTCGATGAGGATGCGCAGCTGGAAGCCAGCCGACTCCGTCGGTTCGGCGACCGCTTCTGCATTCTCCTCAGCAGGCGCTTCGGTGGCTTCGGCTTCGGCGGTTTCCTCCGCAGGCGCTTCAGTGGCTTCGGCTTCGGCGGTTTCCTCGGCGGGCGCTTCGGTGGCCTCTGCCTCGGCGGTTTCCTCGGCAGACGCTTCGGTCTCGGCAGTCTCTTCGACCGTTTCCTCGGCAGCCTCGGCCTCAGCCTGGGCCTGCTCGGCGGCGGCCTGCTCCTCGGCGATGCGCGCGGCCTCGGCCTCGGCGTCGTACTGGACGAAAAGTATGTCGTTCACGCTGTAGCCGCCATCCTCGAGGGCCTTCTTCACAGCCTCCTCGACCGCGCCCTTGTCATAGCTGCCGAACATGTCGAATTCGACGATGTTGCTGCCGGCATAGCTCAGCGCATAGCCGAGGGTGCTGATTTCCTGGTTGGTGGCGTTGCGATAGCTGGTCTCGCTCGCACCTGGGACGACGGAAACGACGGCGCCCTTGATCACGTCCTCCATGCCCTCGGTGGCGTCGGCCAGCTTCAGGCGGATCTGAAGGTCGGTCAGGCCATCGTGGACGATGCCCGACTTGTCGGGGTTCAGCAGGCCCAGGGTGGGCGTGACCGCCTCGGCGACCGCTTCCTCGGCCACGGCCTCCTCGGCCGCTTCTTCGACGGCCTCGTCGACCGCTGCCGCGACCTCGGGGTCCTCGGCGGCCGCTTCGGCGACCTCAGTGGCGGCCTTCTCCAGCTCCGCGGCCAGCTCGGCCTGCAGGGCGACGGAGGCGGCGGAGGGCGCGGCCTTGGTGATCTGGCTGTCGGTGTAGCCAGAGGCCTTCAGCAGGGTCTCGACGTCGCTGACGTCATAATCCTCGCCGACGGAGTAGTTCAGGATCGAACCGCCGGTGAAGTCAATGCCCAGATTCAGCCCCGCGCCGGCAATCTGCATGATCAGCGCGATGACGATGATTGCGCCGGAGATGCACAGGAACAGGCGCGTATTCCCGGTAAACGTCTTTTTCATGCTCGTTCCCTCCTCTTAGCGCGTATAGGCGCTGCGGTTGTTGATGCCCAGCTTGCAGATCAGGATCAGCAGGCCGCGGGTAACCACCACCGCGGTAAAGTAGGAAGCGATGATGCTGATCATCAGCGTGGTGGCGAAGCCCTTGATGGTGCCGGTGCCGAAGATCATCAGCACCACGGCGGCGATCAGCGTGGTCACGTTGGAATCGAGCACGGCGCGGCCGGCGTTGCGGAAGCCGAACTTCACGGCGTTCAGCGGCGTGCGGCCTTCCTTCAGCTCCTCACGGAAGCGCTCGAATATGACCACGTTGGCGTCGACGGCCATGCCGATGCCCAGCAGGATACCGGCGATGCCCTGCAGCGTCAGCTGCGCGCCCGAGATGGCCAGGGCGTAGAACACGATCAGCACGTAGATCAGCAGGGCCATGTCCGCCGCCACGCCGGGCAGGCGGTACATCACCAGCATGAACACCAGCACCAGGATCAGGCCCACGATGCCGGCGATGATGGCGCCGTCGATGGCCTCGATGCCCAGGGTGGCGGAAATGGCGCGGGTCTCGACCTCGGCGATGTCCATCGGCAGCGCGCCGGACTGGATCAGCATCGCCAGGTTGCGGGCCCAGTTGTAGGAATCCTCGGAGGTTTCCTGACTGGAGCCGGTGATGATGCCGTTGCCGCCGGCGATCACGGCCTGCACCGTGGGGGCGGAGATCAGATCATCGTCCAGGTAGATGGAGATGGACTGGCCCAGGAATTCGCGGGTGGCGTTTTCGAAGGCCTTCGCGCCGGCGGCGTCCAGCTCGAAGCCCACGCCGTACAGCGTCTTTTCATCGTTGGCGTACTGCACGCCGGCCTGCTTGATGTCCTTGCCCTCGACCACCACGTTGCCGTTGGGGTCGCGGAACTCCAGGTGCGCCGGGGTGCCGATGATGCGGGCGACCTCCTCAGGGTCGTCGACATCGGGGATCTCGACCAGTATGCGATCGGTGCCCTGGATGGCCACGTTCGCCTCGGTGAAGCCGGCATTGGTCAGGCGGGTGCGCAATGCGGACACCGTGCCCTCCAACAGGCTTTCATAGTTGTCCATGCTGGTATCCGTGGCGATATATTCCGTAGAAACGCCGCCGCGCAGATCCAGGCCCAGGCTGATGGCTTCGCCCACGGGCTTCAGATAGCTCGACTTGCCCGGAATGTGCAAACCGTTCAGCGCCAGGAACGCCGCGACGACGATCAGCACCGCGACGATCACCAGTTTGATCAAACTCTTCTTCATTCGGTCCGTCCTCCCTGCTCTTGGCTGCATAAACAGCCATTTCAGCATATATCATACAACAGCTTATTATACTCTCAAAACCCGAACCCGTCAATATCCCCAACCCCTGCAAAAGGGGTGGTGTTTTGCGCAGTTTAGGTTAAAAGGTATAAAAACAGCGCCGCCGCATAATGCGGTGGCGCCGTTGGCTGTGCCTATGGGGTCAAGCCTCCGGGATCAGCGGCCGAACTGGCAATCGTTGTTGCCGGAATCGGTGGTCCACATCTCCAGCATGTTGATGGGATCGTTGAAGTCGGCGATCCAGCCGTTGCGGGCGATGTCGTAGTTGCCGGCCTTGCGGTCGTCCAGGAACACGTTCCAGTCGCAGGTGCGGATGGTCATGGTGATGCCCACGGCCGCCAGGTCCTGCTGGATGCACTCGGCGATGGCCACGTGACCGGAGGACTCGTTGGTCAGATACTCGAAGGAGATGGGGGTGCTGGCGGACAGCATGCCGTTGTCGTCGAACTCAAAGCCGGCCTGCTTCAGCAGCTCGATGGCGCCCTCCACGTCCACCTCGTAATCGTAGTAGCCCACGTTCTCGGCGTCGGGATAGGTATAGGCGTCGTCATTGGCCTTGAACACGCCGCCGTTGCCGTCAGCCATGCCCTCGGGGATGAAGGCGTTGGCCGGCTTCTGCTCGCACTGGCCCACGGTCTCGATGATGTAGTCGCGGTCGACCAGCTTGGAGAAGGCCAGGCGCATCGCAGCCGCCTGCTCCACGGTCTTGCCGTCGAACAGGGGGGACTTTACGTTGAAGCACACATAGTAGGTGCCCAGGTTGTCGATGATGTGGAATTCCTCGGAATCCTTCAGGTTCTGGATCTCGTCGGTGGGAACGGAATCGATGAAGTCCACGTCGCCGGCCTGGTAAGCGGCATAGATGGCGGTGTCGTCAGCGGACAGCATGAACTGCAGCTTCTCCAGCTTCACGTTCTCGGCGTCGTAGTAGTTGGGGTTCTTGGTGTAGGTCATGGAATTGTTGTGGGTCCACTCGGTCAGCGTGAAGGGACCGGAGGTCACGAAGCCGGCCTCGTTGGCCCAGGCGCCGGGATTCTCCTGCCAGCCCTCGACGGACTCGACGCATGCCTGGTTCACGGCATAGAAGGCGGGGAAGGCCATGAGGTCCAGCATGTAGGCGCAGGGCGCGTCCAGCTCCACGGTCAGGGTCTTGCCGTCCTCGGAGGCGGTCACTGCCAGGTTGTCCGGATAGCCCTTGATGCCGTTGAACATGTAGCTGTAGTCAGCGGCGGTCTGGGGATCGGCGGCGCGCTTCCAGCTGTACTCGAAGTCCTTGGCGGTCAGGTCGCTGCCGTCGGACCACTTCAGGCCGTCACGCATGGTGAAGGTGTAGGTCAGGCCGTCCTCGCTCATCTCGTAGCCGGTAGCGAAATCGGGCTTGAGGTTGCCCTCGGCGTCATAGGTGTACAGGCCGCCGAAGGATGCGATGGCCAGGCAGGCACCGTCCACGGAGCTGTTCAGGGCAGGATCCAGATGATCCGGCTCGGAGGCCAGGTTCAGGCGCAGGGTATCGGAGCCCTCCACAGTGGCGTACTGGAAGAACTTGAAGCCGAACAGGTTGGAATAGATGCCATCCACACCGGGCTTCTGCATATACAGATCGTTGTAGTAATAGATGGGCAGGATCGCGCCGGTGGCCATCAGGATGTCCTCGGCCTGGTGCATCTTGGCTTCGCGCTCGACGAAGTCGGTCTCGGCCTTGACTTCCGCGATCAGCGTGTTGTACTCGGTCCAGTCGGGCTCAGAGCCCGCGTCCGCCATGGCGGCGACGCAGGAGAAGAGCATCATCATGGCCAGCAGTGCTGCGAGCAGCTTCTTCATAAGTGGGTTCCTCCTAAAAGATTATTATCTGAAACGGCGCTTGCCGTTTGAGACCGGGGTATGTTGTTCCTATTCGTGGGGGTTCCAGCAGGCGATCTTGTGGCCGGGGCCGATTTCCGAAAGGCCCGGGCACTCCTGCGCGCAGCGCTCGGTGGCGTAGCGGCAGCGAGTGCGGAACGCGCAACCCGAGGGCATGTTCAGCGGGCTGGGCACGTCGCCCTCCAGGGGAATGCGCTTGCGGGTGCGGGCCGTGTTGGGATCGGGGATCGGTATGGCCGAGATCAGCGACTGGGTATAGGGATGCATCGGATGGGTGATGACCTCGTCAGCGTTGGCGATCTCCACGATGCGGCCCAGGTACATCACCGCGATGCGCTGGCTGATGTGCTTCACCACCAGCAGGTCGTGGGCGATGAACAGGTAGGCGATGCCCAGCTTCTGCTGCAGATCCTCGAAGGTGTTGATCACCTGGGCCTGTATGGACACGTCCAACGCGCTGACCGGCTCGTCGCAGACGATGAACTTGGGATCCACGGCCAGGGCGCGGGCGATGCCGATGCGCTGGCGCTGGCCGCCGGAGAACTCATGGGCATAGCGGCGGGCATGGTCGGAATTCAGGCCCACCAGCCTCAGCAGCTCGTTGATGCGTGCCGTCCGCTCGCCCTTGGTGCCGTACAGCCTGTGGATGTCCAGCGGCTCGCCCACGATGTCGGAGACCGTCATGCGGGGGTTCAGCGAAGAATACGGGTCCTGGAACACGATCTGCATTTCCCGCCGGAAATTATGGATGTTCTGGGGCGTGATCTGCTGGCCGTTGTAGATGATTTCGCCGGAGGTGGGCTTATACAGATGCAGGATCGTGCGGCCCACGGTGGTCTTGCCGCACCCGCTCTCCCCCACCAGCCCCAGCGTCTCGCCGGGTTTGATTTCAAAGGAAACGCCGTCCACGGCCTTCAGGGGCTTGCTGGAAAACCAGCCGGTGCGAACGGGAAAATATTGCTTCAGGTCCTTGACCTCAAGGAGGTATTCGCTCATTTGGACTCAGCCTCCTTTTCAGCCGCGGCCTCGTCGTAGACCTGCTTGACGTTCATCCAGCAGGAGGCCTTGTGGAAGTCGTTGATGTCCAGCTCCTCGGGCTGCTCGCTCAGGCAGATCTTCATGCAGTTGTCGCAGCGGGACGCAAAGGCGCAGCCCTTGGGCATGTTGGTCAGGTCCACCGGCGAGCCTGCGATGGGAATCAGCCGTGCGTGGCCGGTCTCCAGCCGCGGGATCGAGCGCAGCAGGCCCTTGGTATATTCGTGACGGGGGTTGTAGAAGATCTCGTCGGCGGTGCCGCGCTCGCAGATGCGTCCGGCGTACATGACGATGATCTCGTCGCACATGTCGGCGATGACGCCCAGGTCGTGGGTGATCATGATGATGGCCATGCCCATCTTCTTCTGCAGCGACTGCATCAGCTCCAGGATCTGGGCCTGTATGGTCACGTCCAGAGCGGTGGTGGGCTCGTCGGCGATCAGTATGTCCGGCTCGCAGGCCAGGGCCATGGCGATCATCACGCGCTGGCGCATGCCGCCGGACAGCTCGTGGGGATACTGCTTCAGCCGCTTCTCCGGCTCGTTCACACCCACCAGCTGGAGCATCTCCATCGCCCGGGCATTGGCCTGCTCGCGGTTGCGGTCGGTATGCAGCAGTATGGCCTCGCGCAGCTGGTTGCCGATGGTGTACACCGGGTTCAGCGAGGTCATGGGGTCCTGGAAGATGATGGAAACCCGCTTGCCCCGGAATTGACGCATCTGCTTCTCGGAATATTTGACGATGTCCTCGCCGTTGAACAGGATCTGGCCGCCGGTAATGCGGCCCGGCTCCACCAGTATGCGCATGATGGAATAGGCGGTGACGGACTTGCCGCTGCCGCTCTCGCCCACGATACCCAGCACCTTGCCCTTGTCAAGATTGAAGGAGATGCCGTTGACGGCGCGTACCTCGCCGGAATCGACGTTGAAGGATGTGCACAGGTTTTTGACCTGCAAGAGCGGTTCGTTCATCCTCATTACCTCCTCAGCTTCGGGTCGAAGGCGTCGCGCAGGCCGTCGCCCAGCAGGTTGAAGCTCAGCACGATCAGGCAGATGATGACCGCGGGGAACACCATCTTGTAGGGATAGCTCTGCATGCCGCCGCGGGCCGCGTTGGCCAGCGAACCCAGCGAGGGCATCGGCGCCTGCACGCCCAAGCCGATAAACGACAGAAAACTCTCGGTAAATATGGCCGAGGGAATCTGCAGCGCCACCGAGATGATGATGACGGACATGCAGTTGGGCAGGATGTGCTTGCGGATGATGCGGCCCGGCTTCGCGCCCATGGCGCGGGCGGCCAGCACGTATTCATTGTTTTTAATGGAAAGGATCTGGCCGCGCACCAGGCGGGCCATGCCCACCCAGTACAGCACGCCGAATACCACGAACAGCGAGATCATGTTCGGCCCGATCTTACTGACGATGCTGCCCTTCAGCGCGTTTCCCAGCACCTGGTTCATCACCACGGACAGCAGCACCACCATCAGCGTATCGGGCAGCGAATAGATGATGTCGACGATGCGCATCATCACCATGTCCACCTTCCCGCCGAAGTAGCCGGATATCGAGCCGTACAGCAGCCCGATGACCAGCACGATCAGGCTGGCGAACAGGCCCACCGCCAGAGAGACCCGCGCCCCGTAGAGCACGCGGATGAAGTAATCCCGACAGAGCTCGTCGGTGCCGAAGATGTGCGGGAAGATCTTCTGCCCCTCGTCGATGGCCTTTTGCTCGTTCTTGGAATAGGTGAAGGGCGCCAGGTTCTTGGCCGTCTTGTCCCGCTTGCCGTTGACGGTGATCATCTGCTCATAGCTGTAGGGATAGAACATGGGCACGATCACGATGGTCAGCACCAGGCAGATCAGCACGACCAGGCTGATCATCGCCAGCGGGTTCCTGCGCAGCTTGCGCATACCGTCGCGGAAAAATGTGGTGGACTCCCGCATGGTTTCGTGCTGGGCCTTCTCAGCATCGGAAGCCTTTTCAAACTTGCTTACGTCGATTTGCAGGCTGAGGAGGTTTTTCTTGGGCAGCTTGTCCGCGTTATACGTCATATTCATCCCTCCTCAGTCAAAGGTGATCCTCGGGTCGACCAGCTTGTACACCAGGTCGCTGAGCAGCGTGGCGATGACCATCAGCACCGCCAGGAAGATCGTGGTCGCCATGATCAGCGGATAATCCTGGTTGTTGATGCTCCGCACGAACTCGGTGCCCAACCCGCCGATGGTAAACACCGTTTCCACCACCATGGAGCCGGTGAGGATGTAAGCCACCATCGGGCCCACATAGGTGATCACCGGGATCAGCGCGTTGCGCAGCGCGTGCTTGAAGATGACCAGCGAATCCCGCACGCCCTTGGCCCGGGCGGTACGGATGTAATCCTGTCCCAGCACGTCCAGCATAGAGGACTTGGTCAGGCGGGTGATGTAGCTCATCGGGTACAGCATCAGCGAAATCACCGGCAGCACGTAGTTGGGGTTGTTGGCGTCGAACACGCCCACCCACTTCAGCGTCAGCGCGAACACCAGCAGCAGGATCGTGGCCAGTATGAAGCTGGGCACCGACACGAACAGCGTGGTCAGGAAGATGATCAGCCGGTCCGGCCAGCGGTTGCGGCACAGCGCGGCGACAGAGCCCAGGATCAGCCCCAGCACCACCGCCCACAGGGCAGCCATGCCGCCCAGCTTCGCCGAGACGGCGAACTTTTCTGAAATGATCTGGGAAATGTCCCGCCCCGTCTTCAGCGATACGCCGAAGTCGCCGTGCAGCAGGTTCCTCAGATAGATAAAGAACTGCTGGTGCACCGGCTTGTCCAGGTTGAAGCGGGCCTCCAGCGCGGCCTGCACCGCAGGGTCGGGCGCCTTTTCCTTGGCGAAGGGCCCGCCGGGGATGGCGTTCATCGCGAAGAACGTGATCGCCGAAATGATAAACACGGTGACCACGGCCAGCAGCACGCGCTTGACTGTATACTTGAGCATCGAAAACAACCTTTCCGTATTTAAGCGGTGCCCGGACCCGAGCCGATTTGACGGCTCCGAGGTGTATACCTGCACGCTTTCTTATTAACCATATCTGTCATTATAGCATATTCCATAAGTAAAGTCTACATGTCGCATTGTTTTTTTCCCGAATGTAACGCAGCAGGTAAAGAATCCCGCCCCGCCATTGACAAGCCGCTCCAAACATGCTACAATCAGAATATCCGATCAGACGACAGGGAGCATGTCCCGGGGAAACGCACGGCAAGAGAATGCGCGTCACAGGCTGGAAGCGCGCTGCGCGGCGGCCCGGGGGTACCGGCCCTTGATGAGCGGCGTTTCGCGCGCGTTACTGCGCGGATGAGTGGTTTTACAAGCAGGGTGGAACCGCGGATGCAAGGCATTCGTCCCGGCGCAGGGGCGGGTGTTTTTTTATTGTCTACTATATCATAAGGAGTGTATTGGATATGGATCGCGAACAGTTTCTTGAGGTCTACCGCCATTCCCTGGCCCACATACTGGCCAAGGCCGTGATGGAGATCTTCGGCCGGGAGAACGTACAAATTGCCATCGGCCCGCAGATCGCCGACGGCATGTACTACGACTTCCTGCTGCCCCGGGGCATCAGCACCGAGGACTTCCCCGCCATCGAGCAGAAGATGAAGGAGATCATGAAGCGCAAGGAG
>CACWZI010000022.1 GCA_902765305.1 uncultured Eubacteriales bacterium | reverse complement strand
GGGCAATCTCGTTTTCCCTGTTTGGGGCAAAATAGTTTTCCCTTTGCTCGTATGAAAACCGAACAGAAAACCAGCTCCGGGAACCGTGCTCAGGCATCGCTTCCGGAGCCTTTTTTATTCCAAAAAACAGAGCCCGGGAACCGTAAAGAAACCATGCGGGAGCAATTTGGGAAGCATCGTGGGAACCCTTTTCGGGAGCAGTAATAACCCCCTCATGGGAACCGTTATCGGCACCCTACTTCAGCCACCCATAGAGTCACCTTGTATGGCTTCAAAACGCCGTAATATCAGGGCTTCCAGCCCATGCGAAGTGGTTCCAGAAAGAGGGAACCACAGCCTGGAACAGATGCAGGAACAGGGACTAGAACAGAAGCGGGAACAGAGGTGGGAACCACGACGGGAATCGCGGTGTTCCCACGAGGATTCCCAAATCGGGAACCGGGTGGGGGTTGGGGGTCGCAGGGGGAAGGGGGAGGGAAATGGAGGAGTATAGAGGGTGAAAAATTGGACTTGAAGCAGGACTTGAAATGAGGTAAAAGGGAAAGTGACTTTGCCCCTAACAGGGAAAGTGACCTTGCCCCATGACACGTTCTTTTCAGGGCAAAGCCTGGCCTTGGCGACGGGGGTGGTTTTGTGGCGCTGGAGGTGAACATGCCAGTCATAGGCAAATACTGATTTGTCGGGGAGACGAGGGAACAGGGAACAGGGAAAAGGAATGGCGGCTGCCGCGAACATATTGATAACGTACGAGTTGTAGCGGCCCTAAAGGACTAACTTCGTGTCGCCCTAAAGGACTAACTTCGTGTCGCGGCACCTGCGCTGCCACCGTTCCCAGCCGATAAGAATGCCGTGGCGGCAGATTGCCGCCGCTACAGGACTTTCAAGGATTCTATACTTCATTTTTTGTCGCGGGAATGTTCCCTTCGTTCGTTCTGGCTGCAACATTCCGTGCGCGGCTTTTCCTGTTCCCTGTTGACTGTTCCCTGTTCCCTTTGTACTACCCTTTGCTTTTCCACCAACAGCTCGACAAATCAGTATTTACCGAATTCGCGTCGCCCTAAAGGAATAGCTTCGCGTCGCCCTAAAGGACTAGCTACGCATCGTCCTAAAGGACTAGCTACGCGTCGCCCTAAAGGACTAATATAGCGTTCGACAATAAACTGGACCATATGGATCGAGAAAAATCAACAATATCACAGATTATACAGTCCAGTTAATTTAAAGACGCTATACTAGCTTCGCGTCGCAGCGCCGCCTTCAGCTGATCCATTTCCACGGGCTTCGAAAGGTGGGCGTTCATGCCTGCCTGGAGGCACTGCCGCACGTCCTCCTCGAAGGCGTTGGCTGTGAGGGCGATGATGGGTATGGTGGCGGCGTCTGGCCTGTCCAGCGCCCGGATGGCCCGCGTCGCCGCCAAACCGTCCATGACCGGCATGCGCATGTCCATCAGGATCGCGGAGAAGTGGCCCGGCGCGCTGCCCTCGAACATCTCCACGGCCCGGCGGCCGTTTTCCGCCCATTCGGAGGTGACGTCCTCCATCTCCAGCAGGTCCGTGAGGATCTCCGCGTTCAGCGCCATGTCCTCCGCGATCAGCATGTGCAGCCCTGCCAGCGTGAGGACCGGCGTTTCCGCCTCCGGCGCGTCTGTCACATGCGTGGCCTTTTTCAGCGGGATGTGGACGGTGAAGGTCGTGCCGCGTCCCTTTTCGCTTTCCACGTCGATCTGACCGCCCATCAGGTCGACCATGTTTTTGGTGATGGCCATGCCCAGGCCGCTGCCGCCGTAGCGGTTGGTGGTGGTGGCGTCCTCCTGGGCAAAGGGGTCGAACAGCTTCGGCAGGAAGGCGGGGTCCATGCCGACACGCAGTTAGTCCTTTAGGGCGATGCCCGTGTCCTTCACCGTGAAGCCCATGATCGCCCGTCCGTCCGGGGCATCCTGCTGCGCGACGGTAAAGGTGACGGTTCCCGGCGCGTCGGTAAACTTGACGGCGTTGCCCAATATGTTGATGATGATCTGCTTGAGCCTCAGGTCGTCGCCGGAGAAGTACGCGTCCAGGGGTTCCACCTGGTTGCAGACGAAATCCAGCCCCTTGTCCGCGCACTGCCCGTGGATGATGACGTTGATTTGCCGGATCATTTCCCGGAAGGAGAATGCCTCGTCCTTGAGCACCATGCGCCCGGATTCGATGCGGCTCATGTCCAGTATGTCGTTGATGAGCGCCAGCAGGTGCCGGGCGCTGGAGCCGATCTTGTCCAGCTCCTCCCGGGTGTGATCGGAGATGTTCCGACGCGAAGCTAGTCCTTTAGGGCGACGACGCCGGGGAATTGGCGCCCCTCGATCAGCACCCACAGGATATCGAGGGCGAGAAGCAGTACCCTAAAGGACTAGCTTCGCGTCGTGATGCCGTAGGCCGTCGTCCGGAACAGTATGCGGTCCTTCTGCTGGTTGACGCTCTGCCAGCTCTGCATCGCGATGGTGCAGAGCAGTATCAGGCACAGCGCGTCGAGCTCGATGTGGATGGCCGGTGCCATTGCGCTTCACTCCCTTGCCGTCGAGGCGTTTATCCGGCATTTGATGCTTATTATGATTTTATCATATCTTCACCTCTCTATCAACTGTATTTTTCGTGATCCATAAGCTTATGGCGTCGATCGGCTCTTGCTCAGATGAGCTTCTTTTCCCGCCATTTTCCGCTGGAGAAGCGCAGCACGTCCATCAGCGCCTTCAGGCACCAGTCCAGCACCGTGGCCCAGGCGATGCCGACGATGCCCATATTCAGCCACAGGCCCAGGATGAAGGAGAGTGCCGTGCGGAATACCACCGTACACAGCAGCGAGGACCACAGGCTGAACTGGACGTCGCCCGCGGCGCGCAGGCCGGAGGACAGCGGCATGGCGAAGGGCTGCACCAGCGCGGCAAAGACGTTGTGGATGATGACGATGACCCAGATGTAGTGCCGGGTCTCGGGGGTGACGGCGTACAGCGGCAGGATCGCAGGCACCAGCAGCAGCACCAGGGCGTTCCACAGCGTGGACAGCATAAGCGACAGCCGCGTCAGCTTCCGCATGTACCAGGCCGCGGCGTCGGCGTCGCCCGCGCCCATGCACTGCCCAACCACGGTGATGAACACCGGGCTCATGGACGTGCACATACAGGCGGGCAGCGACCACAGCGTCTGGCCGATGCCGTTGGCGGCGATCTGCGACGTGCCGAAGGTGGCGATCAGGGAGCCCAGCACCACCTTGGCCAGCTGGAACAGCACCTGCTCGGCGGCGTTGGGTACGGCGACGCGCAGTATGCGCCATGCCATTTCCCGCTGCGGGCGCAGCATGTCCCTGAAGCGGACAAAGACGCGGTTCTCTTCGCTGAGGCACAGCGCGGTCATGGCGATGGCGGCGAAGATCCAGGAGATCGTGGTCGGCCAGGCGACGCCCGCCGCGCCGGCCCTGAGCACGAACACGCCGATGGCGTTGCCGATCACGTTGATCAGGTTCATGCCCGCGGAGACGAGCATGGTGGTGCGGGTCTTGCCCATGGAGCGATACAGCGCCGCGCCGGCGTTGTAGATCGCGTTGGCGGGGAAGGAGAGCGCTACGCGAAACAGGAGGACAGAGCATGAAGACGCGCCAGGGCAATACGCGGAGGATCATCGACATCGGCATGACCGTCCTCCTTTTGTTGCAGATGGCCTACCAGGTGATGGGGGAGGCCGCCCACGAGTGGTTGGGCATGGCTATGACCGCGCTGGTCATCGTCCACCAGATCCTCAACCGGCGCTGGTACGGGGCAATGCTCAAGGGCAGGTACACGGCCTATCGCGTGGCCTCCACCTGCGTGAACGTGCTGCTGCTGGCGTCCTTTGCGCTGACGGCCTTCTGCGGCATGCCCAACTACCTGTTCTTCCGGGTGCCCTTCGCCTTCCTGGACTATGAAAAGGCCGGGGCGCTGGTGTTGCTGGAGAACGTGGCCATGCTGCTGTTCTGGGCCTTTGTGGGTTGCCAGGCGGCGCTGCTGTGCAGGAAGAAGGGCAATCCCATCATGCCGGTGACGCTGGTGCTGGCAGCAATCGTGATCGGCCTGGTATTGAACACGATATGGCCGAACCGGAACAACTTTGGCTTTGGCTCCGGCTGGGGCGACGCCATGGAAACGCCGTGGCAGGAGGCTGAGTCGGAGCGAGAAGCGGAACAGGAGCCTGCAGTGGGATCCGTACAAAAAACCGAATCCTTGTCCCCCTCCGTCGACGACGGCTTTGTCCGCGTCGAGGGCGGCGTCTTCCAAATGGGCAGTCCGGCGGACGAAAACTGGCGCATCGACGACGAGACGCAGCATGAAGTGACCGTAGCCGCCTTCTGCATCGATCCCCGTGAGACCACCCAGGCCGAATGGGCGGCCGTGATCCCTAAAGGACTAACTTCGCGTCGGGGCGGTAACCCCAGCACCTTCGTCGGGGACGACCTGCCCGTGGAGAACCTCTCCTGGCTGGACGCGATCCTCTACGCCAACGCGAAAAGCGCGGCGGCAGGGCTGACGCCGGCCTATGTCGTCGACGGCGATGCCGTCACCTGGGACCGCGCGGCCGACGGCTACCGCCTGCCCACCGAGGCGGAGTGGGAATATGCCTGCCCTAAAGGACTAGCTTCGCGTCGCCGGGCGGGCACGGCCACGCCCTTCAACCTGGAGCGCTCGCTGGACGCGGACGACGCCAACTTCTACGGCCACTATCCCTACGAGATCGAGGAGAACTACTTCGACGATTCCGTTCTGGAGGCCCGGCCGGGCGAATATCGCGGCAAGACCGTGCCGGTGGGCAGCTTTGCGCCCAACGCCTGGGGCCTGTACGACATGCATGGCAATGTCAACGAGTGGTGCTGGGACTGGTACGGCCCCTATGACCTTGAAAACACCGACAACCCCACCGGCGCTGAAACCGGCACCCGCCACGTCTACCGGGGCGGCGGCTGGAACGACTTCGGCAAGAACATGCGCAGCGCCTACCGCGCGGCGGGCCAGGCCGACATGAAGAGCTACAACCTGGGCGTGCGCCTGGTGCGCAACGCCGGGGCGGGCATCGCGGGCTCGGTTGTCGCTTCGGGCGGCATTCCCTCCACGTCCGACGACAGCAGGGCGCTGATCGCCTACTTCTCCTGGGGTAGCAACACCCGGGGCATCGCCCGGGAAATCCAGCGTCAGACCGGCTTCGACCTGTTCGAGATCGAGCCCATACCCGCCTATTCCGACGACTACGACACCGTGCTGGTAGAGGCCCAGCGGGACCAGCACGCCCAGGCGCGGCCTGAGATCGCCGGCCTTCCGGAGAACCTCGACGTCTATGACACCATCCTGCTGGGCTATCCCAACTGGTGGGCGTCCATCCCCATGCCCATCGCATCCTTTCTGGAAGCCTTCGACTTCTCGGGCAAGCGCATCCTTCCCTTCTGCTCCCACGGCGGCGGTCGCTTCGGCCAGAGCCTGACGGCCATCGCCAAGCTGGCCCCCCAATCCAACCTGGGCCAGGGCCTTTCCATCCACTATTCCGGCGGATCGACACTGTCCGAGGATGTGGCCGCTTGGCTGGAGGAGAATGGCATATACTGATTTATCGAGCAAAGCCCGATAAATCAGTATATGTCCATCCCTCCGGTTTTTTATGTGGACAAAGCCTCACTCTGTTGCTATAATGATGGCAGAACGTGCAATCGAATGGGTACGGTGACGGATATGAAGCGATACGGATGGACGGAGAAGGGGATCATCGGGGGGATATTTGCGCCCTTTGGGCTGATATTCCTGGTTGTGGGCCTGCTGTTTAATGGCTCTGTCCAGGCCTCTGACGAGCGCCTCGCCTTCCTGATCTGCTTTGTCGGCATCGGCGGCGTATTCCTCGCGGTGGGACTGGTCCTGCTGGGAATGGAGCTGCGGCGACGCGCCAGGCAGCGCGCGGCCTACGAGGGCGGCTACTGCGTGATGGGTAGGGTGGCCGGCTGCAGGGTCAACACGCGCGTCAACGTGAACGGCACACACCCGATGGTGGTGGAGGTCCACTGGACGGACCCGGATACCGGTACGGTCCATGTCTTTTACAGCCGCAACCTTTACTTCAACGTGGAGCCGCTCCTGACCGGCAACGCCCTAAAGGACTCGCTTCGCTTCGAGGTGCCGGTCTACCTGGATCGGGGAGACAAAAGGGTCGGATTTGTGGATATCGACGCCGTCCTGCCGAGGATCGAGGTACACGGGTAAACTGTGCCAGGACTTATTTCCAAATGGCTGCCCCTGTGCGGCAAAAAAGCGGGAGGGAAAACACATGCGGTGTATCAATATCAACCGGGGCTGGCGCTTCGGCCGGGGACTCATCGACAACAACCGGCGCCTGACCGGCGAGCTTAAGGAACGCGTCGTGGACCTGCCCCACGATTACATGATCGAGAGCGACGTCTATGCCGAAGCGCCCTCGGGGCCGGCCAGCGGCTATTTCAACGCCGGCGTCGCCCACTACTGGCGGCAGCTGGACATCCCCGCCGAATGGGCGGGGGAGCGGATCGCGCTGCGGCTGGACGGCGCGATGATGAACGCCACCGTCGAGGTCAACGGAGCCAAGGCCGCGCTGCACCACTACGGCTATTCGCCCTTCGAGGTGGACATCACCCGGTTGGTCTATCCCGGCGAGGCGAATACCGTCGTCATCACGGTGAACCCCAGCATGCAGCCCAATTCCCGCTGGTATTCCGGGGCGGGGTTGTTCAGGGGCGTGGCGCTGGTCCACATGCCGAAGCTGCATATCGCTTTCGAGGGCCTGTCCGGCTATGCGCAAAAGATCGAATACGCCCCGCGACGCGAAGCATGTAGCGGTGCCTATCAGGCGCCACATGGCGGCAGATTGCGACACGAAGTTAGTCCTTTAGGGCCGCCGCTACAAGGGCGACGCGAAGCCAGTCCTTTAGGAGACGGCGTCGCACAGACCGCCTTCCTGAAGGTCAGCGCTGAGATCGGCAACGAATGGGCGGAGAGCCGACTGGCCGAGGTGACCTTTGAGCTGATCGACGACGCCACCGGCGAAGCGGTGCACAGCGCAGGGACGCTTACCCAGGTGCCGCCGCTGGGCGCGTCGACGGCCTACATGACCCTCACCGTGGACGCCCCGAAGCTGTGGAGCGCCGAGGAACCCAACCTCTACCGCCTCTCGGCGCGTGTGAAGGACGCGGGCGCCTACAGGACCCGCATCATTCCCACCGACAGCCCGACGGTGGATGAAGAGGACGTGCTGTTCGGCATCCGCACCGTCGAGGCGGACGTGAAGCACGGCCTGCGGATCAACGGCAGGACCGTCAAGCTGAAGGGCGGCTGCCTGCACCACGACAACGGCGTGATCGGGGCGGTGAGCCTGTACGACGCCGAGGCCTGGAAGGTGCGGAAGCTGAAGGCCCTCGGCTTCAACGCCATCCGCACGACCCACAACCCGCCCTCTGCGGCGCTGATCGAGGCCTGCGACCGGCTGGGCCTGTACGTGTTCGACGAGGCCTTCGACGCCTGGGGCATGGGCAAGCAGCCCGGCGATTACAACCAGTACTTCGAATCCGACTGGCAGGCGGACCTCGCCGCCTTCGTGCGCCGGGATCGTTGCCATCCCAGCGTGATCCTCTGGTCCACCGGCAACGAGATCACCGAGCGGGCGGGATTGAACGACGGTTATCTGTGGGCGACCCGACTGGCGGAGGCCGTCCGGGCGCTGGACCCCAGCCGCCTCGTCTCCAACGGCATCTGCTCCTTCTGGAACGGCCTGGACGACGTGCTGATGGCCAACCAGCTGCGCAAATGGCGCGGGGAGGGCAGCCTGCAAAACGCCGACGCCGGCGGCCCGGAGGATCTGCAGTGGGAGCGCTATACTGAAGCCTTCGCCAACGGGCTGGACGTGGTGGGCTACAACTACCTGGAGGACAGGTATGCCCAGGACCACGGGCTCTTCCCGGAGCGGGTGATGTTGGGCTCCGAGAATTATCCCGTGCAGGTGGGCGTCCACTGGCCGATGATCGAGCGCACGCCCTGGGTGATCGGCGAATTTACCTGGACGGCCTGGGATTACATCGGCGAGGCGGGCATCGGCAGGGCCACCTTCTATGACCCGGAGGACCCCGCCATGAAGGACGGCGCGAGCCCCTGGATCATCGGCGCGCCCTTCCCGTGGCGGCTGGCGAACGACGCCGACTTTGACATCACCGGCGCGGTGCGGCCTCAGGGCGTCTATCGCCGAATCGTCTGGGGCAGCGCGGAGACCGCCGTGTTCAGCTACGACCCCCACGATTACGGCAAGGTGGAGGTGCTGTCGGGCTGGGGCTTCCCCGGCGTCTGGGACAGCTGGACCTGGCGCGGGCAGGAGGGCCAGGGCGTGGACGTGCTGGTGTTCAGCGGGGCAGAGGCGGTTGAACTGCGGGTCAACGGGGAAAGCGCCGGCAGGGTGCGCGCCGGCGAGGCGCAGGCCCACGGCATGCCGAAGAGCTTCCTGTTCCATACCACCTACACCTCCGGCACGCTGGAGGCCGTGAGCTATACCGGCGGGCGGGAGGTTTCAAGGGCGAAGCTGGAGACGGCGGACGCGCCGACGAAGGTCCGGCTCGTTCCGGAGACCGGCGCCCTGCGCGGGGACGGGGAATCGCTGGGCTATGTGCGTATCGAGCTGGTGGATTCAAAGGGCAGGCGGGTCCCGGACGCCAGGGTGGCGCTCAAAGCCGGGGTGACCGGCGCGGCGCGTCTGCTGGGCATGGGTTCGGGCAATCCCATCACCGACGACAACTATGCCCGGGGCGAATGCGTCAGCCATTGCGGCACGGCGCTGGCGGTGCTTCGGTCGGGGTATCAGTCCGGCACGGCCCGATTGAAGGTGACTGCCGAAGGCGTCGGAGAGGCGACACTCGAGCTGCCGGTCGTATAAATACTGATTTGTCGAGCTATGAAAGGGGAGCCCTATCGGCCCTTCGGGCCACTTCCCCACTGCGGTGGGGAAGCTAAAGAGCCGGTTGAAGTGCGCAATATAAGCTTCCCCACCGCAGTGGGGAAGTACCCGCGAAGCGGGGGATAGGGCTCCCCCTCTCCCCGATAAATCAGTATTTATCTCTCGGTCTACAGCTTTTCACGGCAGGGCGTATCCAGCCGCGCCACGACGTCGGCGCCGGTGTCCGCTCCGCTTTCGTCGAGCCACCTGGCGGGCAGGGCAGGGCGGATGGCCGGCGTCCAGGAGGGCGCGGGGCAGGGGATGTGCAGGGCGAAGGACCTGTTATCGAGTATCGCGTTCACATAGTCCCGGATGTTGCGAAGGGGCGCGTCAAAGGCCACGCCGGCGAGCTTGCCGGGTCCCATGGCATCGGCGTTGTGGTTGTCTGAGCCCGCGGTCATCGGCTTGCCGGTGACCTGGGCGTATCGCAGCGCGAGGCTGTTCCAATCCGGTTCGTTTCCGGCGTTGAAGGCCTCCACCCCGTCGCACAGGTACTGGGCCAGGTAGATCGTGTGGTTGTAGCTCCTGGCCCGGAAGGGGTGGGCCTGCACCACGCAGCCGCCTGCGGCGCGCACCGCATCGTATTGCTGCTTGCGGGTCCATGAGACCATCTCCGGGTGGGCCAGCATCCAGGACTTGTCGAGGCCGTAGATCAGGTATTCGTCCCCGTCGAAGTTTTCCTCCCAGCCGAAGAACACCGGCAGGCCCCTTCGTTCGCCCTCGTTCAGGGCGTCCTCGTAGCCGGCGCAGAAGCGGTTGACGAATTCCGGCCAGGGCAGGCGGCGGTCGACGGCGCAGTTGCCCCGGTAAAAATGATCGGTGACCATGATGCCGGCGTAGCCCGCGTCGATGTAGCGCTGAATGTAGTCCCGCCCCATGGATTTGCCGCAGGCGCTGGCCTGACAGGTGTGCATGTGCGTTTCATACACAAACGCGCTCCGGGGTTCCGGGTTCTGGTTTATCATGCTCCAAATGCTCCTTCAGCCCCGCCCCTTGCCGGGGTGGGCCCTGTAATACTGACGCTTGTTCTCATACATGTTTTCATCCGCCCTGCGCAGGGCAGCGCGCACGTTCCTGCAATCCGCTTCGACGTGATAGCCCACCGCAAGGCTGACCGCGCCCTCCCGCGCCGCGCACTGACCGATCAGGCGGGCCTTTTCTTCCATATCCCCGGGCGTGGCGCCCAGGACGATCACGGTGAACTCGTCGCCGCCGGCGCGGAAGATCTCATCGTCGTTAAATATTTCGCGCAGCACCCGGTATCCCGCCCGAATGAGGGCGTCGCCGGCGGCGTGGCCCTGGGAATCGTTGACGCGCTTGAGGCCGTTCAGATCCGCGAACAGCGCGCCGACGGACTTGCCGGGGCTGATCCGTCCGTTGCTGAGCGCGTCCACATAGTTGTTCATCTCGTTGCGATTCAGGCAGCCCGTGAGCATGTCCCTGGCGCTCAATACCTGCAGGCGCTTGAGCAGCAGGTGATTGCCGATCTCCGCGCCGAGTATGAAGGTCACCAGCTCCAGCGCCTCCTTGATCCTGGGGGCGTTTTCCGGGTCGAAATCCGTCGCCCAGATGTAGCCGTGCTTTTCATGGCCCGACTTCAGGGGAAACAGCACGATGGAGCGGACGCCGTTTTCGACGAGGGAGCTGTACCAAGCTGGATTTCGCTCCCGGACCACCTCCATGTCCTGCTCGTTCTTGGCAATCAGGCAGTTGCTGCCGGAGATGGTCGCCTCCCAGGACTCGGCCAGGTCGTAGAAGCCGTCGTCGACGATCTCGGCCATGGGCTTCTTCGGGCTGTCCGCCGCGATATCCTCGCAGAGCACCGAGCAGGTGCGGGTGAGGGGGTCCATCAGCAGTATGCAGCACTGCTTCGCCAGGCAGATTTCCCGTATGTCCTTGATGACGTCGGCCATGGCCGCCTCGAAATCGGTGGCGCCCCGCAGCTTGATGGCGGTCTCCAGCACCGCTGACGCCATCTCCGAGGAGACGTTGGACATCCTCGAGCTGTCCGCCACGGGGTTGATCTCCATCGTATAGGTGCAAAAGCACAGGTCGCCCTCGTCGGGCGCCAGCGGCAAAAACGTCATGTTGAACCAGACGTCAAACCGGTCCGGGTGGGCGTAGGAGTGCAGGCACTTCTTTTCGACGGCGGCCCGGTAGCAGTACTCCTCGAAGTTCAAATCCCGGGTCAAGTAGTCGGTGTACAGGCTGTTTGGCGTGAAGCTGGTGGTCAGCATCCGCACATCGCCCATCGGGTGCTCGATCGAATCGATATAGGCCCTGTTCCCGGTGACGATCCGGATGTCACCGTAGCCGCCGCCAAGGCGCTTCTGGACGGAAACCACGCAGGTCATGGCCCCCATGTGGTCGACAACTTGCTGAAAATCCATATTCCACGCCTCGCTTTGTTTTTTGATTGTATATCTGCCAACTTCGATTTTACCATATTCCCGCGCTCACGTCCATACTGTTTTTTGTAGACAAAAGCGCTTTGCCGTGATAAAATAATATAACAATGTATGTGTACAGGCGCGGAACCAACGGAAGCGGCGTCGGTACCGACGACCATCGAGGAGCTGATAACGAATGACCACCAAGCCCAGGTTTTCACTGAAGAAGAAGCTGGTCATACTCATCGTTTCCATCATTGCCGCGATCAGCATACTGGCGGGGCTGTTCAGCTACAAGGGGATCAGCGATATCAGCCGGTCGATGTACATCAGCCGGTCGAAGGAGCTGTCGGCGACCGCCGCCGCGATGGTCGATCCGCAGATGGTGCGCTCGATCAGGGACCGGGTCATGGCCATCTTCGACGCCTCGGAGGACCGGGTGAGCAACGAGGAATGGGAGTCGCCGGGCTATGAGGCATACCTTGCGAAGTACGAATCGATCCAGGAGACGGACGAATTCAAGACGATCCAGCGGCAGCTGCGCGTCGTTCAGGACAACAACGCCGTCGAGTGCGTCTACCTGGTGTGCTTCGATCTGAAGACGGAGTCCACGGTCTATCTGGTCGACGGCACCTACGGCGAGGACAACAGCCCGCCCGGCTGCTTTGACGCGGTCATGTACGATGTCGACCACGAGGCCATGAAAAAGCCGGAAAACGGCATTGCCCCCGACGTGACCAACACGCCGGAATACGGCTGGGTGGTCGCCGCGGGCAGCCCCGTCTTCCTGGACGGGGAGCTGGTGGCGTTCGCCGCGGCGGAGCTGTCGATGAACGAGGTGATGAACCAGAGGAACCGCTACCTGCTGATCGCCCTCTCCGCGCTGCTGCTCCTGGCGGCCGTGTTTATCGCACTGAGCATCATACTGATCGACCGGACGATCATCCGCCCGATCAACAAGCTGTCGGACACGTCGGAGAAGTACTGGAGAAGCGGAACGTCGTCCATCCGAAACGAATTTTCCCAGCTCCAGATCCATACCGGCGACGAGATCGAAACGCTGTCCAACTCCATGAAGCAGATGGAGCAGAACATCAACGAGCAGTTCACGAAGATCCTGGAGACCACCCAGAAGCTGATCACCACCCGGGAGCATGCGGACGAGATGGACCGCATCGCCAACGTCGACGCCCTGACCAAGGTGCGCAACAAGCGGGCCTACGACGAGATCGCCGCCCGGCTGACGGAGGGCCTTCGCGCGGGAGACGTCAGGGACTTCGGCATCGCCATGATCGACCTGAACGACCTGAAGAAGATCAACGACAACTTCGGCCACGACAAGGGCGACATTGCCATCCAGCGGCTGTGCGGCATGATCTGCGCCGTATTCAAGCATTCCCCGGTGTTCCGGCTGGGCGGCGACGAGTTTGCCGTGGTGCTGGAGGGACACGACCTGGAAAACGTGGACGCGCTGATGCGTCAGCTGCAGGACAACATCGACCGCAACCGTGCGGATGAGACGCTGGAGCCCTGGGAGCGGACCAGCGCCGCCGTCGGCTTCGCGCGCTACGGCGAGGGGGATACCCTCGAGGCTGTGTTCAAGCGGGCGGACAAGGCGATGTACGCGCGGAAGACAGAGATGAAAGCCCATGTATCGTGATGCATTCTTGAAGACGGTCGGTCCCCTGTGCGAATCGGAGCGCATCTATAAGCGGATGTACGCGCTCCGGGACGATCCGGCCGCGCGCAAGGCATACCTTGACACCATCCCCCGTGAGCTCATCGAGCGCCTGTCGCTGTTCGTGCCGGAGGTGACGCCCGAATGGCTCAGCACGATGCCCGAGGTGGACTACCTTTTCGCGAAGGACGCCGACGTTTCCTTTAAGAAGCACTATTGCTATACGCCGGAGTTCTCCCACAGCCATACCTATTTTGAGATACTGTATGTCTACAGGGGCAGCTGCGTCAATACGGTGGGGGGCGTCCCCCTGCACATGCGGACGGGGGACATCTGCTTCATCACCCCCGGCGAGACCCACGCGCTGGCGGTGTTCGATGAAAGCATTGTCATCAACGTGCTTGTCAGGACCAGCACCTTCCAGAAGACCTTCTTCCACATCATGGAGGAGGGCGACATACTGTCCGACTACCTGTGCAGGTGCCTGAGCGGGTCGGGGAATAACCGCTACCTACTGATCCACACCGGCGAGGATGCGTTCATACAGTCCCAGATCGCCTTCCTCTATATGGAGAGCTACCGCTCGGAGCGCTACAGCGCCCAGATGCTCAACAACGGCTTCATGACGCTGTTTTACTACATCCTTCGCAATCACATCCAGAATACGGAGGCCGAGTACCAGGACCGCTACAACAAGCGCATCATCGACATACTCGGCTTTGTCCGCCAGAACTATGCCCATATCTCGCTGGAATCCACGGCCCGTGAATTCCACTACAATCCCGCCTATCTCAGCCGCATGCTCAAGCAGAGCGTCGGGAAGTCCTTTTCCGAGATGCTCAGGGAGTGCCGCATGACCGAGGCCTGCCGGCTGCTGCGCCTGCCCGACGAGAAGCTCAGCGTCGAGGAGATCGGCATCGCGGTGGGCTATATGCACGTGGAGCACTTTATCCGTACCTTCCGCCAGGTCTTCCACAAGACGCCCGGGGAATACCGTCGGGACAACCAGGAGGATGTATTTAGGTAAAAAAATATCAATTTCATATCCGTTTTTGCAATTCAATATTCCGCAAAAGTCCTTTATAATGCAGTTAAGGGCTGATGCAAGCACCGCCTGTATCGGCGCATAATCGATGCTGGATGTCAATAAAATCCACAAATACACATAATTTGGGCTTGAAAAACTGTCGAAAGTAGTTTATACTATTAACACAATGGAATTAAGCGACACATGGCATGTGGAGCTTAAAATACGCCAATGGCGAATATCAAGGAGGAACCATGAACAGGAAGCTTATGTCTTTGACCCTGGCCATCGCGCTGGCGGTCACCATGCTGATGGGCGTTTCCGCAGTTGCGGAAGCCAAGCCCTTTGAGGGCGTGACCATCACCTTCTGGGGCGGCCAGGCCGAGCTGAACCCCGGCACCCTGGCGGTCATCGAAGCGGCTGAGGAAGCCCTGGGCCTGCACGTCGAGACCGAGATCAATCCCGGCGGATCCGAGGGCGACAACCTGCTCAAGACCCGCATCGCCTCCAACGACCTGCCCGACCTGATGGTCTACAATTCCGGCTCCAAGCTGTACGACCTGAACCCCTCCCGCTGCTTCCTGGACATCAAGGATTGGGATCTGGTTTCCCGGGTCGACGACGCCTTCCTGAGCTCCGTCACCATCGACGGCGCGGTGTACGGCCTGCCCCAGTCCTCCACCCAGGCGGGCGCGATCATCTACTACAAGCCCGACTATGAGGAGCTGGGCCTGGAAGTGCCCCACACCTGGGCCGAGTTCGTGGACAACTGCGCCAAGCTGAAGGAAGCGGGCAAGACCCCCATTGAGCTCACCGCCGGCGATACCTGGACCACCCAGGTGCTGTTCCTGGGCGACTACTACAACATCAACGCCGAGTATCCGACCTTCGCCGAGGAGTACACCGAGGGCAAGGCCAAGTACGCCGACATCCCCGTGGCCACCCGCTCCTGGACCAAGTACGAGGACCTGGTGGACTACCTGAACGCCGACAAGTCCGCCGCCACCGTGCAGGACGGCAACTTCGCCATCGGCACCGGCGAGGCGACCCACTGGTTCATCCTGACCCAGCAGCTGCCGCTGATCACCGCGGAAGCCGACGACCAGAGCCAGATCGGCGTGTTCGGCGTGCCCGGCGACGATCCCGACAACCACGGCCTGACCGTGTGGGAGCCCATGAGCTTCTACGTCTGGAAGGACAGCCAGAACATCGACGCCGTGAAGGCCTTCCTGGACTTCTACTTCTCCGAGGAAATGCTGAACCTGTACTTCGAGACCTACGGCGCCAACGGCCCCTCCTGCATCAAGGGCTATACCCTGCCCGAGACCGTGTGCGACGCGGTGCGCGTGGACATGCAGCAGTACTTCGACGCCGGCAAGACCTGCCCCGCCCTGGAGTACGTCTCTCCCATCAAGGGCACAGCCTGCGAGCAGCTGACCACCGCCGTGGCCATGGGCCAGATGTCCGGCGCGGACGCCGCCAAGGACTACGACGAGGACTGCAAGAAGTCCGCTGTCCAGCTGGGCTACAACTGGGAATAAAAGGCTCTGATCGACCTGTGTTTAACCGAACCTAATTACAAGGGGCTGCCCCAAAACAGCGTTGCGATGGAAAGAACCAACCGTAGCGGCGGCAATCTGCCGCCAAAGGGCGCCTGATCGGCACCGCTACAGCCGGATTCGCAAAACGCGTTCGTTTTGGGGCAGCCCCTTCCCAATGGAGGCGACAAGCATGACAAAGACGAAGGAAAAGAGCCTGTATTCGGTTTGGTTCGTCGTACCGTCGTTGGCTATTTTCCTGATCTTCTTCCTCTGGCCCGTCATATCCTCGCTCTACTACAGCATGACGGTCTGGAACTTTGAAACGGCGACCTTCAACGGCCTGGAGAACTACAAGCTGTTCTTCACCGACCCGGCCATGAGCTCGTCGGTGCCCCATACGCTGCTGTATGCCTTCGCCACCAGCGGCCTGAAGGTGGTGCTGGCGTTCTTCATCGCCATCTTCCTGACCAGCAGCATCAAGACCAAGGGCTTCATCCGCTCGGCGGTGTTCTTTCCGAACCTGGTGTCCACCATGGCCGTGGGCCTGACCTTCGCCTACATGATGCACCCGACGAAAGGCCTGCTCAACGTGGCGATCCAGGGCCTGGGCGGAAAGCCGGTGGATTTCCTGGGCGACCCCAAGGTCGCGCTGTGGGGCATCATACTGAGCGACGTGTGGAAGGGCCTGTCGATCTCGGTGGTCATCTACATCGCGGGCATACAGTCCATCGACCAGAGCTACTACGAGGCGGCGTCCATCGACGGCGCGAACTGGTGGCAGCAGATCACCAACGTGACCCTGCCGCTGGTGGCCCCGGCCCAGAACTCCATCATCATACTGTCGCTGATCGGCGGCCTGCGCACCTTTGACCTGATCTGGGCCATGACCGGCGGCGGACCGGGCTTCGCCACCGACGTGCTGGCCTCGGTGATCTACAAGCAGTACGCCGCGGGCTTCTACGGCCTGTCCACCGCGGGCAACGTGGTGATGCTGATACTGATCTCGATCATCGCCTTCCCGCTGCAGCACTTCCTGAACAAGCGAGAGGAGGCGATCCGGTAATGGAAGGCAAGAAGAGGAGAAACCAGATCATCGGGGATATCGTCGGCCTGATCCTGACCGCCGTGATCTTCCTGATCCCGTTCTACTTCATGTTCGTCCAGTCCATCAAGTCCAAGAAGGAGGCCAACCGGCTGTCCATCGCCTGGCCCACCGAGTTGCACTTTGAAAACTACCTCGAGGTCATCAAGCACGGCAACTACCAGCTGGTCACCGCCTTCAAGAACAGCGCGATACTGACGGTGTTCACGGTGCTGGGCCTGATCGTCACCGGCGCCATGGCGGGCTACGTGATCCAGCGGCGCAAGGGCAAGCTGATGACGACCATACAGTCGGTCATCATGCTGGGCCTGATGATCCCCGCGTCGATACTGCCCACCATCCGCATGCTGCAGTCCATGGGCATCTACAAGACCATGTTCTCGATGGTCATGATCGAGATCGCGCTGCAAACCCCCTTCACGATCATGCTGTACCGCGGCTTCATGTCCTCGATCCCCGTGGACCTGGAGGAGGCGGCGTCCATCGACGGCTGCAATCGCTGGCAGATCTTCCAGAAGGTGATCTTTCCGCTGCTCAAGCCGATACAGGCCACGATCATCATACTGGTGGGCGTGCAGACGTTCAACGACTTCACCAACCCGCTGTACTTCCTGCCCGGCGCGGCCAACACCACCGTGCAGCTGACGCTGTACAACTACAAGGGGCAGCTGGGCAACAACTACAACCTGCTGTTCGCCGACATCATCATCATCACCGTGCCGATGCTGATACTGTTCCTGTTCTTCAACAAGCGCATCGTGGCCGGCATGGTGGCGGGCGCGGTCAAGGGATAATCCATCCATAAATAAGGAGCACATTCAAATGAAGATCATCCATTGCAAGCTGAACCACCTGACCAATCCCCTGGGCTGGGACGTGGCGCACCCGACGGTTTCATATGTGGTGACCGAAGCGAAGGGCAGCTTCCAGCAGGCGGCGCGGGTCTGGGTCTCCCTGACGGAGGACTTCGCCGACTGCCTGTACGACAGCGGGGAGCGGGCCGACATCGTCTCCACCGGCTTCGAGCTGCCCGTAGACCTCGCCCCGATGACCCGCTATTACTGGAAGGTGTGGGTCCGGGACGACGCCGGGGACAGTGCCGAAAGCGCGGCCCAGTGGTTTGAAACCGGCAAGGACGCGCCCTGGCGGGCCAAATGGATCACCCCCGACGCGGACAAGTCTGTGCAGGCGGTGCTGTTCAGGCACATCGATGTGTCGAAGCCCGTCGCCCGCGCCCGAGCGTATGCGGTGGGCCTTGGCGTTTACGAGTTGAACCTGAACGGCGAAAAGCAGGGGAACGAGTGCCTGCTGCCCGGCTTTTGCGACTACGACGACTGGATCCAGTACCAGACCTTCGACCTGCCGCTGACCCAGGGGGACAACCTGTTGGAGATCGCCCTGGGCGACGGCTGGTACAAGGGTAACTTCGGCCTGGTGAAGCGCTTCGAGAACTACGGCGACCGGCTGGCGGCCATCGCGGAAATCCACATCTGGTATCAGGACGGCACGAAGGACATCGTCTGCACCGACGAAAGCTGGCAGGCCCGCAAAAGCCAAATCGTGGCATCCGGCATCTACTGCGGCGAGGTCTTTGACGCTACGCTGGAACCCTCCGAAACCTTCGGCGTCAGGCCCATCGACCTGGGCTATGAACGGCTGTGCGACCGGCTGTCCCCGCCCATCGTGATCCGCGAGCGCCTGAAGCCCGTGGCGGTGCTGCACACCCCGGCGGGGGAGACGGTGCTGGACATGGGGCAGAACATGGTGGGCTGGCTGCAGTTCCATTGCGACGCACCCAAGGGCACGCAAATCCACCTGCAATTCGGCGAGCTGCTTCAGGACGACTGCTTCTACCGGGACAACCTGCGCACCGCGAAGGCGGAATTCACCTACATCTCCGACGGCACGCCCCGGGACGTGCGGCAGCACTTCACCTTCTACGGCTTCCGGTTCGTGAAGGTCGAGGGCTGGGTGGGGGAGGTCGACTCCGACGCCTTCACCGGCCTGGTGATCCACTCCGATATGGACGCGCGGGGCGACATCGTCACCTCGGACGAACTGGTCAACCAGCTGGTGCGCAACGCCCGCTGGGGCATGAAGGGCAACTTCCTGGACGTGCCCACCGACTGCCCCCAGCGCGACGAGCGCTACGGCTGGACCGGCGACGCCCAGATCTTCTCCGGCACGGCGTGCTTCTTCATGGACACCTACGCCTTCTACACCAAGTACGGCCACGACATCTACCTGGAGCAGAAGAAGCTGGGCGGCAGCGTGCCGGACGTGGTGCCCGTGGCCAACTATTCCGGCGACGCCTCCACCGTCTGGGCCGACGCTGCTACGGTGATTCCATGGAACACGTATCTTCATTCCGGTGACAGGGGCATACTGCGCCGCCAGTATCCCAGCATGAAGGGCTGGGTGGACTACATGAAGCGGCAGGACGACGCGGACGGCGGCAAGCGCCTGTGGCTCACCGGCACCCACTACGCCGACTGGCTGGCGCTGGACGGCAGCTACCCCGGCGGCGTCTACGGCGGCACGGACCCGAATTACATCGCTTCGGCCTACTACTGCCATTCCACCCGCATCGTGGCCAGGGCGGCCCACGTGTTGGGCTACGCGGAGGACGCTGCTTATTACGACAACCTGGCCGAGGAGATCCGCGCGGCCTTCGTGCGGGAATACTTCACCCCCTCGGGCCGGCTGGCCATCGACACCATGACCGGCTGCGTGCTGGCGCTGGTCATGGACCTGGCCCCGGATTACGCCGTCGAGCAGGTGCGCGGCATGCTGCTGAACCGCCTGCAAAAGAACTTCTACCATTTGAATACCGGCTTTACAGGGACGCCTTACCTGTGCCGGGCGCTCTCCGAGAACGGCATGAACGACATCGCCTATCACCTGCTGATGGAGAAGGGCTATCCGGGCTGGCTGTATGAGGTGCTCATGGGCGCGACCACCATCTGGGAGCGCTGGAATTCCGTGATGCCGGACGGCAAGGTCAGCGGCACCGAGATGAACTCGATGAACCACTACTCCTACGGCTCCATCGTGGAGTGGATGTTCCGTGACATGCTGGGCATCAACCCCATGGAAGACGCCCCGGGCTTCAAGCGCTTCACCGTCGCCCCGAAGCCCAACTACCAAATCGGCAGCGCGGCGGCGAAGCTGGATTCCGCCTCGGGCCTGATCGAATCCGAGTGGGCCATCGAGGGGAGCCGGCTGCGCTTCGGCTTCACCGTGCCCTTCGACACCCGGGCGGAAATCGTGCTGCCCGACGCCGAAGCTTCGGTCATCGAGGCCCAGTGCCAGGGCCAGAACGTGGTGCCCGGCAGTGTCCGGCAGCAGGGCGCGGACGTGGTCTTCACCGCGAACCCGGGCCGCTACGGCTTCACCTACGCGCCGACCACGCCCTATCGCAAGGTCTACAGCCTCGATTCCAGCTGGGAGGAACTGAAGGCCAATCCGAAGGCCATGGAAATCATCCGGCGCGAGTACACCTTCAAGGAGGATCACATTCCCTTTGAAAAGGAGCTTTGCACCCTGCGGGAGATGAGCTGGGGCCCCTTTACCAGCATGACCGAGGAGCAGCGGCAGCGCATTGATCGGTTGCTCAGGGAGGTCGAATAAAGGAGATTCATCCCACATGCCGGTTGCGGCATGTGGGATGATTTTTTTGCAATTGTTCTGTCGTATGCAAATACTGATTTGTCGAGTTGAAGGCTAACTCTAACAGCCTTCCCCAGGCAGCGAAGCTGCCGGTTCAGGGTGTGCGCAGCCATGCCCTTGGGCGGAAGGTGGCGCGGCGCGTGGCCGAAGGCCTAGCGAAGCGTCCAGCGCCGTGACGGATGAGGTCGTTCTCCTGGAAGGAAGCAAGTAAACCATCCTTACCGCAGAGGGACCGACCTCATCCGACCCGGCCTAACGGCCGGCCCACCTTCCCCTGAACCGCTCCCTTCGGTCGCTGGGGAAGGCTTTGGATTGCGCTACCAGCCATTCCTATTTACTTGTTATCTCCCCGACAAATCAGCATTTACCTGACTGAATATGTCCAGATCGAGGATTTGCCAGAGTATGATGCCATGATCGCCGGTGATTATCTGGCTGTAAGGGAGGATACCCCGCCCGAGCGGATTCCTTACGAGGCACTTGAAGAGGAACTGCGTGCAGCTTTTGATGCCAATGACGATTTCTGTCGTACGGATATTAGCAAATACACCCCAATGGAACTTGCACTCCCGGCTTTCAATCTCTGGGAGGGGCTCCTTGACGTCAGGGTAAAAATGCCAGTCGGTGATTACGGCCTGTTTAAATTGATTGAGGATTATGGCGTCAGGATGCTGACATACGGCAATGCTTCGGGAGGTCAGTTTTACGGACCCTACAGATCATTCTTGGTCAGTATGGACGGCAACACGGAGATATTTTCCATCGGATTTGCAACATATGGCAAAGCGTCATGGGTGGGCAAAGATGGGAATATTCAGTCGGACAAACATCAGCTTACTTGCATCTGCGTGGCCCATGATAATGAAAAAACCTCTCACCACGCGCTTCAGCTATTGGTGGATGGGTTTAGCCCTTGTTTTTCTTGTAGTTGTCTCCCTCACGTGGTATAATTGATTCAGAAACGCTCGGAGGTAGACACGCATGAACAAGGATTCAATGGCCTTTGTGGTCTATATGATTCATCGCTGCGCCAATCAATGGGGGCTTTCCCCGGCAGCGGTCTACAGGAAGCTTAAGGAATCCGGCTGCATAGATACCTATCTTGTACCACATTATGGTGTGCTGCATACACAGTCCAGCGCATATGTATTGAATGATATTGAACAGTATCTGAGAATCAGGGGGATTGTGGTATGATCGTCTATCATGGCTCATCCGAAGTTGTGCGTCAGCCGGATATTCTCCATTCCTTTCGTGCATTGGATTTCGGAAAAGGATTTTATGTAACCACGGTCAGGGAGCAGGCAGAGCGCTGGGCGCGACGCAAGGTTGTCTTGGTTGGCGGCAGGGCTATCGTCAACCAATATCAGATGGATGATGATATGACAGAGCTTCAGGTCAAGAGATTCTCCGACGATCTTTCGGATTGGATCGAATTTGTGTGCGATTGCCGGGATGGCAAGTTGGGCTACCAGGATTATGACCTGATTATTGGAATGGTCGCCAACGACAAGGTTTTCCGCGTTGTTGACATGTATCATTCCGGCATCTGGGATAAGGAAAGGGCGATAATGGAAATCCGAGCCTATCCAAACTATGACCAGCTTGCCTTCATCACCCAAATAGCGATTGACAAGCTGTTGCGCTTCAAAGGATATTTGGAGGTGTGAGGCGTGGACGATCGAATTCTGGAGCAAAACTATCAGGAGAACCTGGAAGAACGGTTGATCGCCTACATGGCCGATCAGCATAACTATTCTTTGGAAAAAGCGATGGACATATACTACAGCAGCAATCTGGCTGAGATGATTCACAACGGCGTGGAAGGAATACAGTATCTGGACTACAAGGTGCTGGCGCAGATTCTTCAGGAGACAGAACCGGAGAGATTCCAATAATATCGTGACTGACGAAGCTGACCGTTCGTTTCCGATGCAGGAAGCTTGTCTGATATACGATTGAACGCGGGCAGGCTCCCTCATCGGTGACCGCTCCAGCCCCTACACGCTCCTGCGCCTGACCAGCTTGGTCGAGACCTCGATCTTCAGCGGCTGGGTGTTGGCGCCCTCGATCAACTGGATGACCCGCATGGCGGCGGTCTCGCCCATGAACAGCTTGGGCACCATGATCGTGGTCAGCTGGGGGTCCATGTATTCGCAGGCGGGCATGTCGTCAAAGCCGACCACGGCCACGTCCTCCGGCACGCGATAGCCCGCCTCCTTCAGGGCCAGGATCGCGCCGATGGCGATCAGGTCGTTGTCGGCGAAGTAGCAGTCCACCGGCCTTTCGCCGGCGTTCAGCAGCCGCTTCATGTCCGCGTAGGCCCCCTCCTGGGAGGGGGTCAGCCGCAGCACCTGGGATTTCGCGGTGGACATGCCGGCGGCGCGGATGGCCTTGTAAAAGCCGTCGGCGCGCTGCTCGAAGTTGCTGATCCAGTAGTCCGAGCGCAGGTAGCCCGGCTGGGTGCGCCGCTTCTTGATCAGGTGCTCCGTGGCCATGTAGGCCCCCTGGACGTTGTTGATCAGTATGAAATTGAAATCCAGCTTTTCATAATAGGCGTCCAGCACGACCATGGGGATGCCGAGGCGGTTGAAGCCCTTGAGCGTTCCCTCGTCGATCTCCGTGGCCAGCAATATGATTCCGGAAAACTGGGATGCGCCGAGGGTGTACACCTGGTCGGCGATGTCGTCGTCCTCGTACAGGTAGCGCACCACGCAATCGTAGTGCTGTCGCCGGCAGCCCATGCTGATGCCGTCCGTCAATGTGGAAAAGAAGGGCGTGTCCGAGACGACGGCGCCGCTCTTCTTGTAGATGGCAAAGCATATCGTGCCCTTCCTGCCGGTGGCCGCGGAGGCCTTTTTGGAAAAATCGTAGCCGTAGGCCTTCGCGGCCTCGATGACGCGCCTTCGCGTTTCGCGGCTGACCCCCGGCTTGTCGTTGAGCGCCAGGGAGATCGCCGATTCGGAAAGGCCCAGCTTCGCGGCCAGCTCCTTTGCTGTGATGGACATACAATCACCTCAATTCCATTATATGTGATTTAGTGAATTTAGTCAATTTCATCTCAATTATTTATTGAAATTTAGTGCCCAAAGGGTTATAATGATATTGCAAGCGGTGATAAACCGCGATGAGCGATTGGCCCCGCCGAGGGGCCGAGAATAAAAGGAGGATAACCCCATGAAGAAGATCTGTTCCATCGTCCTGGCACTGGTTCTCGTGATGAGCCTGGCCGCGTTCGCGTCCGCCGAAGGCATCATCTACATCATCACCCCCTCCACCTCCAACCCGTTCTTCAAGACCGAGCAGGATGTCGGCAAGCCGAAGGCGGAAGCGCTGGGCTATGAAGTGAAGTGCATGTCCCACGACGACGACGCAGCCACCCAGTTGCAGATGTTCGAGGCCGCCATCAACGACAAGGCCGTCGCCATCATCTGCGACAACGCCGGCGCCGACGCCTCCATCGAGGCCGTCAAGAAGGCCGACGACGCGGGCATCCCCGTGTTCCTGATCGACCGCGAGATCAACGAGTCCGGCCTGGCCAAGGCCCAGATCGTCGCCGACAACGCCCAGGGCGCTGCCGCCATCGCCGAGAAGTGGGTCGAGGCCATGAACTACGAAGGCAAGTACGCCGAGCTGCTGGGCCTGGAGTCCGACACCAACTGCCACGTGCGCTCCGACAACTACCACGCCGTGATCGACGAGTACGACACGCTGGAGATGGTGGCGCAGCAGTCCGCCAACTGGGATCAGACCCAGGGCTATGAGAAGACCGAAGCCATCCTGCAGGAGCATCCGGAGATCACCGGCATCATCTGCGGCAACGACACCATGGCTTGCGGCGCGACCCAGGCCTGCATCGACGCCGGCCGCGACGACATCAAGATCATCGGCTTGGACGGCTCTGACGAGGCTGCCGCCTACATCAAGGACGGCAAGATGGTCGGCACCGCCCTGCAGCAGATCGCCGCGATCACCGAGCTGGCCATCGAAGAGGCCGACGCCTACATCAAGAACGGCACCCTGCCCGAGCAGGAGAAGCAGCTGGTGCCCTGCGTGGCCATCACCGCTGAGAACGTGGACAAGCTGTCCGCCTTCGTGTACTCCGGCGACTGATACCTGATTGAAACCCGTTTGGCGGGGATGGTCTTTCATCCCCGCCATATTTCTACCCGGTTGAAGCAAAGGAGAACGCTGCTATGAATAAGAAGAAAATCATATGTATCGCCCTGGCCGTGGTGCTGGTGGTGTTCCTGGCCCTGTCCGCGAAGGTGATCGACAAGGGCACCGAGGGCCAGTACACCGGCGAGGTGGCGTTCGACGCCAACGCCTCCTCCAGCGGCGACTGGGAGAGCGTCGTCAGTGAGATCACCGGCAAGGCGCAGGATATCGCTGCGCTGGACGTGGCCGCGATCGGCCCCGGCACCGCCGTGAGCATCAAGGGCACCGTCAGTGAATTCGTCTCCAAGGCCGGCGGCAAGAAAAATTCCATCACCGTCGTGCCCGAGGGCTATTCCGGCGACGCCGTGTTCACCGTGCAGCTGGGCAGCATCTATTCCGGCACCGACGTGCGCGACGCCCAGACCGTGAAGGGCTTTGCGGACTTCACCAACCAGACCGAATGGAGCCAGTACGCCAAGGCGCTGAACAGCCAGCTGGACGAGCTGGTGGTGGCCCCGCTGGCCATCGACGAGGGCATCCAGGGCAAGACCGTGCAGATCGTCGGCGCGGCCTCGGCTTCCGGCAAGGAAGTGACGGTCACGCCCGTGGCGATCACGATTGAATGACAGGAGGGCGCGCAATGTTTGATGATCCAAATGTAGTGCTCCACTGTGAAAAGATCGACAAGATCTATCCCGGCACCAAGGCGCTGGACCAGGTTTCCTTCGACCTGCTCAAGGGCAAGGTCAACGTGCTGATCGGCGAAAACGGCGCGGGCAAGAGCACGCTGATGAAGATGATCGCGGGCATCGAGCAGCCCTCCGCCGGCAAGATGTACATGGACGGCGAGGAGGTCTACTTCAAGGACACCAACGCCGCTAGGGCCAAGGGCATCGGCATCATCCACCAGGAGCTGAGCCTTTTCCAGAACCTGACCGTCTACCAAAACATCTTCATGTGCCACGAAAAGCGCAAGGGCCTGTTCCTGGACGACAAGGCCCACATCGAGGGCGCGAAGCGGATACTCAAGCACCTGGAGCACGAGATTCCCCCGGAGACGATGGTGGGCGACCTGCGCGTCGGCCAGCAGCAGATGGTGGAAATCGCCCGCAACCTGGTGGAGAACGACCTGCGGGTGCTGATCATGGACGAGCCCACCTCCTCCCTCTCCGCGGCGGAGGTGAAGGTGCTGTTCAAGATCATGCGCGAGCTGCTGGAGCAGGGGATATCCATTGTCTACATCTCCCACCGCCTGGAGGAGATCATGGAGATCGGCGACCACGTCACCATCCTGCGGGACGGCAAGTATGTGGCGGACGCCGACATCAAGGACATCGACCTGTCCTGGATTGTTGAAAACATGGTGGGCAAGAACACCCAGTACCACCGCTTTACGCGGTCGATCGACCTGGACCGGGCCGAAAAGGTGCTGGAGGTCAACCACCTTCGCCTGCCCAAGACCGGCGGCGGCTGGCTGCTGGACGACGTGAGCATGTACCTGAAGAAGGGCGAGGTGCTGGGCATCTACGGCCTTCTGGGCGCGGGCCGCAGCGAGCTGTTCGAGTGCCTGATGGGCATGCGCCCCGAGCACACCGGCGAGGTGATCTACCAGGGCAAGCCCATGAAGATCGGCCAGATCGCCGACCAGCTGAACGCCGGCTTCGCGCTGGTGCCGGAGGACCGGCAGCGCCAGGGCCTGGTGCAGAGCCTGGACATCTGTAAAAACGCTTCGCTGGCCTCGCTGACCGACTTCCGCAGGGGCCTGCTGATGAACTATCCCGCCGAGGAAAAGGCCGTGGACGAGCAGATCCGGGACCTGCACATCAAGGTGGCGGACAAGCACCTGCCGATACTGTCCCTCTCCGGCGGCAACCAGCAGAAGGTGGTCATCGCCAAGGGCCTGATGACCCATCCCACGGTGCTGCTGATGGACGAGCCGTCCCGCGGCATCGACATCGGCGCCAAGACCGAGGTCTTTGAGATCATTCACGAGTTCTCCGAGCGCGGGCTGTCGATCATCGTCATCTCCTCGGAGCTGAAGGAGATCATGGCGATCGCCGACCGCATCTATGTGCTTTCCAACGGGAAGTGCACCGCGGAACTGACGGGGAGCGATATCACCGAGGATAACCTCGTTCGGGCCTCCTACGCCGGCCTCGGAACCGGAAAGAGTGCGTAAGACAGGAGTGGTATGAATATGAAAAAGAACAACAACCAGCTGTTGATGACCCTGTTGAAGGGCCGTACCTTCATCGTGCTGATCATACTGGTCATCTTCTTCAGCTTTGCGTCGTCTTCCTTCCTGCAGCCCAGCACGCTGACGATGGTCGCCAAGCACGTGGCGCTGTACGGCATACTGGCCCTGGGCATGACCTTCGTCATCATCACCGGCGGCATCGACCTTTCCGTGGGCTCGGTGGTGGGCCTGACGGGCATGCTGGCCGGCGGCCTGATCCAGGAGGGCCTGACCATCGGCGGCAAGACCATCTACTTCACCGTGCCCGCCGTCATCGTGCTGATGCTGCTGGTGGGCTGCCTGATCGGCCTGATCAACGGCCTGATCATCACTAAGCTGAACGTGGCGGCCTTCATCGCAACGCTGGGCACCATGTACATCTGCCGGGGCCTGGCGAACCTGCGCTCCAACGGCGCGACGTTCTCGAAGATCTCCGGCTATGAGGGCCTGGGCAACGTGGGCCTGAAGGCGCTGGGCACCAACTGGCTGAACATCCCCGCGGGCGTGTACGTGTTCGCGGTGCTGGCCATACTGGCGGCGGTGCTGCTCAAGCGCACCCACATCGGCTGGCACATACTGGCCGTGGGCGGCAACGAGAAGTCCGCCAAGCTGTCGGGCATCAAGGCCGACCGGGTGAAGATACTGGTCTACATCATCTCCGGCTTCTGCGCCGCGTGGATCGGCCTGATCAACACCGCGCAGCTGTCCGCTGCGCATCCCGCCTCCGGCGACGGCTGGGAGATGAACGCCATCGCGGCCACCGTCCTGGGCGGCACGTCCATGGCCGGCGGCTCCGGCACCATCGTGGGCACCATCGTCGGCGCGTTCGTCATCGGCGTCATCAACGACGGCATGACCATGTGCGGCGTTTCCGAGTTCTGGCAGAAGATCATCCGCGGCGTCGTGATCATACTCGCCGTCGTCATCGACCAGACCCAGCGCAATTTGCAGGCCAAGATGGCGCTGCAGGCGCGGAATGAGGCCAAATAAGAAAGGAATAATATCATGGCTGCAAATATCAAATTGGGCTATGCGCCGACGCGGCGCGCCATATTCAGCGCGCCGGCCGCGCTGGAATACCGCAAGCTGACCGCGAACCGGCTGCGGGAACTGAAAATCGACTTCGTGGACATCGACGACGTGAACGACGAGGGCCTGCTGTTCGACGATGCGGGCCTGGAGAAGATCATCGAGAAGTTCAAGCGTGAAAAGGTGGACGGCCTGTTCATACCCCACGCGAATTTCGGCACCGAGTACGAGTGCGCCCGCCTGGCCAAGGCCCTGGGCGTGCCGGTGCTGCTGTGGGGCCCCCGGGACGAGCGCCCGGACGAGAAGGGCATGCGGCTGCGCGACAGCCAGTGCGGCCTGTTCGCCACCGGCAAGGTGCTGCGCCGCTTCAAGGTGCCCTTCACCTACATGAACAACTGCAACCTGGAGGACCCGGAGTTCGAGCGGGGCATCCGCGACTTCCTGGCCGTGTGCAACGTGGTCAAGGTGTTTAGGTCTACCCGCATCCTGCAGATCGGGCCGCGTCCCTTCGACTTCTGGAGCACCATGTGCAACGAGGGCGAGCTGCTGGAGAAGTTCAACATCCAGCTGGCCCCCATCCCGCTGCCCGAGCTGTATGCTGAGATGCGCAAGTGGAAGGAAGAAAAGACCGAGGTCCAGAAGGTCGTCGATTACTGTCACGAGAACATGACTTGTTCCATCGACGAGGCGGGCCTTACCGAGGTCGCCGCGCTGAAGGTGGCCATGAAGAGCCTGGCCACGAAGTATGGCTGCAACGCCATCGCCATACAGTGCTGGAACGCGCTGCAGGACGAGATTCACATCATGCCCTGCGCCGCCAACGCGCTGCTCAACGAAGAGGGCATCCCGGTGATCTGCGAGACCGACATCCACGGCGCGATCTCCCAGCTGATCGCCGAGGCGGCCGCCATGGGCGAGCGCCGGGTCATGTTCAGCGACTGGACCGTGCGCCACCCGGACAACGACAACGGCGAGCTGCTGCAGCACTGTGGCCCCTGGCCGATCAGCGTTGCGAAGGAAAAGCCCAGCATCTGCGTGCCGGTGGCCTTCCCCCAGAACGGCGCGGTGTCCGCCGAGGCCAAGCACGGCCCCATGAGCCTGGTGCGCTTCGACGGCGACGACGGCGAGTATTCGATCCTGCTGGGCCACGCCCGTGGCATCGACGGCCCCTGGACCCGCGGCACCTATGTGTGGGTGGAGGTCAACAACCTCAAGCGCCTGGAGGCGAAGGTGGTCGAGGGCCCCTACATCCACCACGTGGCGGCCATCCACGGCGACGTGGTGCCGGTGGTCTACGAGGCCTGCAAGTACATCGGCGTGAAGCCCGACCTGTACGATCCCATCGAGGACAAGGTTCTCGCTTACCTGCACGGAGAAGACGTTGTGTTTGACGAGGTGTAAAACATGCAAAACCTGAAAGCGCTATCATACAAGCTCCGCCAAAACGTGGTCGACATGATCATGGCGGGCAAGGCGGGGCACATCGGCGGGGATATGAGCGTGATGGAGACCATGGTCGCGCTGTACTTTCACGCCATGAACATCAGCCCCGAGAACCAGGACGATCCCAACCGGGATATGTTCGTGATGAGCAAGGGCCACTGCGTGGAGACCCTCTACGCGGTGCTGGCCGAGAAGGGCTTTTTCCCCATCGAACAGGTCATCAGGGAGTACAGCCAGTTCGGCAGCAAGTTCATCGGCCATCCCAACAACAAGCTGCCCGGCATCGAGATGAACTCCGGCTCCCTGGGCCACGGGCTGCCCGTGGCGGTGGGCATGGCGCTGGCCCAGAAGATGGACAAGCGCCCCAGCCGCACCTACGTGGTGATGGGCGACGGCGAGCTGGCCGAGGGCTCCGTGTGGGAGGGCGCGATGAGCGCCACCCAGTATAAGCTGGACAACCTCTGCGCCGTGATCGACCGCAACCGGCTGCAGATCTCCGGCACCACCGAGGAAGTCATGCATCAGGATTCCGTGGAGGAACGCTTCGCGGCCTTCGGCTGGAACGTGCTCAGCGTGGACGGCAATGACATCGACGCCATGAACGCGGCCTTCGATGCCGCAAAGGACGTCAAGGGCAAGCCCACCCTGATCGTCGCCAACACCACCAAGGGCAAGGGCTCCAGCGTCATGGAGAACAAGGCGAGCTGGCACCATCATGTGCCCAGCGCCGAGGAATACGAGCAGATCATGAAGGACCTGAAGGCACACGAGGAGGCAGCGCAGAGCGTCCGACCGGAGGGCGGACTGAGCCTGCAAGCGCAGCAAAGCAAGACGCAGGCGAAACCCCTCACCGAGCGTAGCGAAAGGGAGGGGGCGAGAATATGAACAAGATAACGAATCGTCAGATCATCTGTGAAGTCCTCTCCGAGCATGCCAAGACCGACAAGGACATCGTGGTGCTGTGCAGCGACAGCCGCGGCTCCGCGTCGCTGGCCCCGTTCTCCAAGGAATTCCCGGACCAGTTCGTCGAGGTCGGCATCGCCGAGCAGGACCTGGTGGGCATCTCCGCGGGCCTGGCGAAGATGGGCAAGAAGCCCTACGCAGCCTCCCCGGCGTCCTTCCTGTCCACCCGCTCCTACGAGCAGGCCAAGGTGGACTGCGCCTACTCCAATACCAACGTGAAGCTGATCGGCATTTCCGGCGGCGTCAGCTACGGCGCGCTGGGCATGAGCCACCACTCCGCCCAGGACATCGCGGCCATGGCCTCCATTCCCGGCATGCGGGTGTACCTGCCCTCCGACCGCTTCCAGACCCGCTGCCTGTTCGAGGCGCTCCTGAAGGACGAGAAGCCCGCCTACATTCGCACTGGCCGCAACGCCGTGGAGGACACCTACGAGGAGGGCAACTGCCCCTTCGAGATGGACAAGGCCACTGTGGTTTGCGAGGGCAGCGACGCCCTGATCGTGGCCTGCGGCGAGATGGTCAGGCCCGCCAAGGACGCGGCGGCGCTGCTGAAGGCGCAGGGCATATCCGCTACCGTGCTGGACATGTACTGCGTCAAGCCCCTGGACGCGAACGGCCTGCTGGCCGCCGCGAAGGGCAAGAAGGTCGTCGTGACCGTGGAGGAGCACAGTCCCTTCGGCGGCCTGGGCAGCATGGTCAGCCAGGTCATCGGCGCCAACGACCCGAAGAAGGTCATCAACCTGGCCCTGCCCGACGCCCCGGTCATCACCGGCACGTCGAAAGAGGTGTTCGACCACTACGGGTTGAACGCCGAGGGGATCGTGAAGACGATCAGAGAGAATCTGTAAAAAGTCGGCATACCGGGGAAATGCATTTCCCCGGTATGCCGATATGTATAAGGAGTGAACATGAGCAAATACATACTGAGTATTGACCAGTCCACCCAGGGCACCAAGGCGCTGCTGTTCGACGAACGCGGGGCGCTGCTGTGCCGGGCGGACCGGCCCCACCGGCAGATCGTCGACGAAAGGGGCTGGGTGGAGCACGACCCGGCGGAGATCCTGGCCAATACCCTGCAGGTGGCCAGGGACGTGGTGGAAAAGGCCGGCATCGACAAGTCTGAAATCGACGCGCTGGGCCTCAGCAATCAGCGGGAGACCTCCGTGGCCTGGGACCGCGCCACCGGCAAGCCGGTCTACAACGCCATCGTGTGGCAGTGCGCCCGGGGCGCGGCGATCTGCGAGGGGCTGGCCCAGCGGGGCTATGGCGAGATGGTGCGCCGGACCACAGGGCTTCAGCTGTCGCCCTACTTCCCGGCGGCCAAGCTGGCCTGGATCATGCAGAATGTCGAGGGCGTCGCCGAACGGGCGAGGGCCGGCGAGATCTGCGTGGGCACCATCGACAGCTGGCTGGTTTACAACCTGTCCGCCGACCATCGGCACTGCACCGACTATTCCAACGCCTCCCGCACCCAGCTTTTCAACATCAACACGCTGGCCTGGGACGCAGAGCTGCTCGAGCTGTTCGGCATTGACCCCGCCTGCATGGCGACGGTTACCGATTCCGACGGCGACTTCGGCGTGACCGACTTTGACGGATGGCTGGCAAAACCCATCCCCATTCGCGGCGTGCTGGGGGACAGTCACGGCGCGCTGTTCGGACAGGGCTGCCTCAGGCCCGGCATGACCAAGGCGACCTACGGCACCGGTTCCTCCATCATGATGAACATCGGGGAAAAGCCCGTGTTCAGCGACCTGGGCGTGGTGACCAGCCTGGCCTGGAAGATCGGCGGTAAGGTGAACTACGTGCTGGAGGGCAACATCAACTACACCGGTGCGGTGATCACCTGGCTGAAGGACGATTTGAAGCTGATCGAAGGGCCGGGGGAGACCGAGGCGCTGGCCCGGACGGCCAACCCCGGCGACAGCTGCTACCTCGTGCCGGCCTTCTCCGGCCTGGGCGCACCCTACTGGGACAGCGGCGCCCGCGCTGCCATCGTGGGTATGAGCCGCACCACAGGCAAGAACGAGGTCGTTCGCGCGGCGCTGGACTGCATCGCCTACCAGATCACCGACATCGTGAAGGCGATGGGGGAAAGTGCCGGCGTGCCCATCGGCGAGCTGCGGGTGGACGGCGGCCCGACCCGCAACGGGTATCTCATGCAGTTCCAGAGCGACATGCTGGGCATCCCGGTGCGCATCCCCGATTCCGAGGAGCTCTCCGGCATCGGCGCGGCCTGGGCGGCGGGGCTCGCCTGTGGGCTGTACGAGGAGAACGTGTTCAATGTGCTGAAGCGCACCGCCTACGCGCCGGAGATGTCGGCGCAAGCGCGCGACGAGAAATACGCGGGCTGGCAGGACGCCGTGCGCCGCGTGCGGGTATAGACTGCCGAGACATGAACAAAAACAGAGAAGGAGGATCATCACCATGCTCAGAGGAATCCCCGACATCATCGGTTCCGACCTTCTGAAGGCCCTGGCCGACACCGGCCACGGCGACCTGATCGTCATCGCGGACCACTTCTATCCCCACGTGACCAAGTGCCCCAACGGCGTCAGCATACAGGCCAAGGGCGTCGGCGCGGTCCAGATGCTGGACGCCATACTCCAGCTGGTGCCGCTGGACGTGGAATATGAGAAGCAGCCCATACAGTACATCGTGCCAGACGCGGATTCCGGCATCGTGGTTGAGAGCAATCCGGTGTGGGATGCCGTGAAGGATACCGTGGCGAAGCACGGCTACGACGTGGCCTGCGTCGGCACCATCGAGCGCTCGAAGTTCTACGAGAAAGCCATGAAGGGCTACATCACCATCTCCACCAGCGAACGCCAGCCCTACGGCTGCATCATCTTGCAGAAGGGGGTCATGTAGAGGCGCGGCAGCGTGAGAGAAGAACGGTAAATACTGATTTGTCGCAGCGCGACAAATCAGTATTTAGGTTTTAGGTTATAGGTTTTAGGTGTTAGAGAAGGTAGAAATCCTGACGGATTTCTTTTATTCAAAGGATCGAGAAACGTAGTAACTACTGCCGTGCGAAGCGTTAAGGGATTTGCACCACCCCTAAAACCTAACCCCTAAAACCTAAAACCTGAATACTGATTTATCGAGCACAGCTCGATAAATCAGAATTTCCCCGGCCATCTGGCCGGGGCTTTTTTATATTCTCGAAAACGCATCGGCCGGCCTTGCATTCCCCTTCCGGGTTCTGTATAATCAAACAAGAGAAACCATAGGGAGCAATACTTATGCAAAACCAAAATCCCGCCGAGCGGTATCCGACCCGCTGGCGCATGCTGGTCGCTTTCCTGAAGGGCAGCGCGCGCTGGTTCGTGTTGAGCGCGGTCATGACCTTTGCGGTGGCGATGATCGACTTCGTCAACCCGAAGATCATCGGCTATACCGTGGACGCGCTGATCGGCGTGACCCCGGAGGCCTCCGGCGCGCTGACAGGCAGGCTGCTGGAGCGGCTGGGCGGCGCGGCCTTCGTGACCAGCCGTCTGGGCGTCGTGGCGGGCATCGTGGTGGCCGTGGCGCTCTGCGGCGCGCTGGCGCGGTACCTGTTCCGGCTGTTCAATGCCATAGGCGCGGAAACCCTGCTAAAAAACATGCGGGATCGGCTGTTCGAGCAGATCCTGCACCTGCCCTGCGCGTGGTATGGCGGTCAGCAGACCGGCGACATCATCCAGCGCTGCACCTCGGACGTGGAGACGGTGAAGACCTTCGTGGCGGAGCGGTTGACCAGCCTGTTGCGCATCTCTGTGATGCTGGCGATGGCGCTTTATTATATGCGCCTGATCCACGGGGGGCTGACGCTGGCGACCTTTGTCTTCATCCCGGTCATCGTGGGCTATTCTTTCATCTTCCACCGGCACATCGGCGGCGCGTTTTACGAGGCGGACGTCCAGGAGGGCAAGCTCTCGGCCATCGCCCAGGAAAACCTGACCGGCGTGCGGGTGGTGCGGGCCTTTGGCCGGGAGCTGCACGAGCGCAAGCGCTTTGAGACCCAGAACCAGCACTATACCGACATGTGGGTGCGGCTGATGAAGATACTCACGCTGTTCTGGTGCACCAGCGACCTGGTCTCCGGGCTGCAGATATTGACGGTGGTGGCCCTGGGCGCGGTGCTCTGCGTGCGGGGCAGCCTGTCCGCGGGCAATTACGTGGCCTTCGTCAGCTACAATGCCATGCTGACCTGGCCGGTGCGGGAGCTGGGCCGGGTGATCGCCGACATGAGCAAGGCGGGCATTGCCATCGACCGCATACGGATGATCATGAACGCCGACCGGGAGCAGGACGCGCCCGACGCCCAGACTTCGCCAGTGGACGGGGACATCTGCTTTGAGAACGTGTCCTTCCGCTATGGCGACGGGGACCGGCAGGTGCTGGACGGCGTCAGCTTCACCATCCACAAGGGCGAGACCGTGGGCATACTGGGCGGCACGGGCGCGGGCAAGTCCACGCTGGTGCAGCTGCTGGACCGGTTGTACGCGCTGCCCCCGGAGGGCGGGCGCATCACCGTCGGCGGGAAGGATATATCGAAAATGCCGGTCAAGTGGCTCCGTCAAAACGTGGGCCTGGTGCTCCAGGAGCCCTTCCTGTTCTCCCGGACGATCGAGGAGAACATCCGCCTGGCCAGGGAGGGGGCCACCGGGGCCCATGTGCGCGAGGCGGCCGCCATCGCACAGCTGGACGAGGCCATCGAGCGCTTCTCAAACGGCTACGACACCTTCGTGGGCGAGCGGGGTGTGACGCTGTCCGGCGGCCAGAAGCAGCGGGCCGCCATCGCCCAGATGCTGATTCGCAGGACGCCGATCATGATCTTCGACGACTCCCTGTCCGCCGTGGACGCCCAGACCGACGAGAAGATCCGCCGGGCCCTGATCGAGCACACCGCCGGCGCCACCGTCATACTGATCGCCCACCGGGTCACCACGCTGATGGGCGCGGACCGGGTCATCGTCCTGGACAAGGGCAAGGTGGTCCAGCAGGGCCCCCACGACGCGCTGATCAGGGAGGACGGCATCTATCGCCGCGTCTACGAGCTGCAGACCCAGGGGCTGGACATCGGAGGGGAGGCGACGGCATGAGCGAGGAGCGGAACAAGACCCTTCCCTGGTTCGGCATACCAAAGCTGCTTCCATACCTGAAGCCCTACATGAAGGGCATCGCCGCGATGATCGCCGTGGGCTGCCTGGTGTCACTGATCGACGCGGCCTATCCCATGTTCAACCGATACGCGTTGGATCACTTCGTCATCGGCGAGAGCCTGGACGGCCTGGGCGGGTTCATCGCGCTGTACATCGGCGTGCTGCTTTTGCAGGTGTTGCTGAACTACTACAGCGTGGCCTACTGCGGCAAGATCGAGATGAGCGTGGACCGGGACCTGCGCAACGCCGCCTTCAACCACCTGCAGACCCTGTCCTTTTCCTACTTCAACCAGAACTCCGTGGGATACATCCACGCCCGGGTGATCAGCGACAGCGGCAAGATCGGCGAGCTGGTGGCGTGGCGGATGATGGACATTGTCTGGAATCTGTCCTATCTGCTGTTCATCGTGCTGATGATGTTCCTGGCCAGCCCCCGGCTGGCGGTGTGGCTGCTGCCGCTGATTCCCGTGTCGGCGGCGCTGATCGCCTGGTTCCAGGGGAAGCTGGTGACGCTGAACCGCCAAATCCGGGAGATCAATTCCCGCATCACCGGCAGCTTCAACGAGGGCATCACCGGCGTGCGGGCCATCAAGACGCTGGTGGCGGAGGCGCGCATCGACGGGGATTTCGAAGCCGAGACGGAAAACATGCGCAAGACCGGCATACGCGCCACCCATTACAGCGCCCTGTTCACGTCTGCCGTGACGCTCATGTCCTCGGTGGCGCTGGCGCTGGTGCTCTGGAAGGGGGGACGGCTGACCCGGGAATCGGCGATAAGGATCGGCACGCTGTCGGTGTTCATGTCCTATGCCCTTTCGATGATGGAGCCGATACAGACCATCGTCGACACCCTCTCCAGGCTGATCGCCATACAGGTGAACATCGAGCGCCTGACCCGGCTGCTGGAGACCCAATCGGACGTGTCGGACGCCCCGGAGGTGATCGCGAAGTACGGAGACACCTTCCATCCCAAGCGGGAGAACTGGGAGCCGCTGCTGGGCGACGTTGAATTCCGGGACGTGTCCTTCCACTACCCGGACGGGGACGAGCTGGTGCTGGAGCACTTCGACCTGAAGGTGCCCCGGGGCACCAACGTGGCCATCGTGGGGGAGACCGGCGCGGGCAAATCCACGCTGGTGAACCTGGTGTGCCGCTTTTTCGAGCCCACGGAGGGCGCGGTGCTGATCGATGGAAGGGATGCCCGCCAGCGCAGCCAGCTGTGGCTGCATTCCAACATCGGCTATGTGCTGCAGACGCCCCACCTGTTCTCAGGCACCGTGCGGGAGAACCTGCGCTACGGCAAGCCCGACGCTACCGATGAGCAGATCATGGAGGCGCTGGAGATGGTCTCGGCCCGCGAGGTCGTGGAAAAGGCAGGCGGCCTGGACGCGGTTGTGGGCGAGGGCGGCGGAAGATTGTCCGTTGGCGAAAAGCAGCTGCTGTCCTTCGCCCGGGCGCTGCTGGCCGATCCCCGCATACTGGTGCTGGACGAGGCCACGTCCTCCATCGACACGATGACCGAGCGAGCCATACAGGCCGCCATCGAGACGGTGATCCAGGGCCGCACGTCCTTCGTGATCGCCCACCGCCTCTCCACGATCACCCACGCCGACGTGATCCTGGCGGTGGTGGACGGCAAAATCGTCGAGCGCGGCACCCATGAAGAACTCATGAAAAAGCGCGGGTACTACTTTGAGTTGTACACGCGGCAGTATATTGATATGGTGGAGAAATACTGATTTATCGAGCTATGCTCGATAAATCAGTATTCAGGTTTTAGGTTTTAGGTTTTAGGTTTTAGGGGTGGTGCAAATTCCCTTAACGCTTCGCTAGGCCTTCGGCCACGGGATTTGTTTGATTCAAAGGAAACCCTTCGGCCACGGGATTTGTTTGATTCAAAGGAAACGGCAGTAGTTACTACGTTTCTCGGTCCTTTGAATAAAAGAAATCCGTCAGGATTTCTACCTTTCCTAACACCTAAAACCTATAACCTAAAACCTAACTACTGATTTGTCGCTCCGTGACAAATCAGAATATGAATGCGACTGATCCGCCCGGCAATTCATGCGTTGGCCGTGGCGCCTGGCTCAGCCCTCACCACGGCAGCAGCCGTTCCCCCCTGACCAGATAGGCCCGCTCCGCCAGGGCGGCCAGGGGATCGTCCGAGTGGGAATCGGAGTAGAATTCCCCGATCCGCGCCCCGGGAAATCGGGCGTGGAACCGGGTGACCTTCTCCTGTCCGTGGCAGTTGGGGCCGAGGAAGCGACCGGTGCGTTTGTCCACCGGCGAGCCCATGACGCAGCGGATGCCCAGCTTTGCGCAGGCCGGACGGATCAAAAACTCCGGCGAAGCGGAAATCACCACGTCGTCGTCCCGGTGGCGGGGGGGATACCAGGCCTTGATCCGTGAAAGGTTCTTCCGCCAAAAGGCGTCCACGGCCGCGTCCACATCGCCGATGAGCGCCAGGAAGTGGAGCATGCGCTGCTTGAAGGGCTGCTTTTTGCGCAGGCGCAGCATAAACAGCAGCCCGTTGGCGGCCTGGGCCGGGATATCCAGCCACATGCGGGGATAGCGGGCCAGGCAAAAGGCGAAAAACCGGGCGGTGCTGTCGCCCTTCAAAAGCGTGTTGTCAAAGTCATAAACATTCATTGGACCGCGCTCCGTCTGATCGAATGGATTACCTCTGTTATTCTCCGTCCGGGTCCGTTAATCCTGCCTGCCGGAAATTGTTGGGAAAACGCTGCCAATTTTCGGCAGGCCGATGGGCACAGGCCGCCGTGAAAACCGCGGCGGCGGGCCTGTTCGTGGGCCGCCGCCGCCCCGCCCCAATTATGAAGCTGGTTTGAACTGTACTTTGAATTTCGATGGGTGGGTTGATTTTATCTCCCGGCGCTGGTAAAATAGCAAGCATCATCGATATGGAGGATACCGACAATGAAAAAACGGATATATAAAATCGTCGCCGCGCTGCTGGCGCTGTGCCTGCCGATGGGCGGCGCCCTTGGCGCCCTGGCGGAACAGGACAAACCGGATGTGGTCGGCGACCTGCTGCGCTATTTCATGGGCGTAAGCGACGCGGAGCCCGAGCCCATCACCGACGACGACGGGGAATACGTGGTGGAAGGGGACGAGGCGGACGAAGAGCAGATCGTGGTGGACGAGCACATCAACGTCACCGACCTCGCCGTCACCCCGGGCCTTTCCAGGGACTGGCTGAACATACTGCTGCTGGGCACCGACGCCCGGGGCAACACCAAATACCTGCGCACGGACACGATGATCGTGCTCTCCATAAACCCCAAGACCAACCAGCTGAAGCTGGCCTCGATCATGCGCGACATCTGGGTGCAGATCCCCGGCTACGGCGGGCAGAAGCTGAACGCGGCCTGCGTCTACGGCGGCCCGGAGCTGACCATTCGCCTGATCAACGAATACTTCGGCCTGAATATCGAAAAGTACGCGCTGGTGAACATGCAGTGCCTGGTGCAGATCGTGGACACCCTGGGCGGCATACAGCTGGACGTCACCCCCGCCGAGAGCGGCGCCATCCGCCGGCTCAACGACTCCAGCGTGGGCGCGAAGGACGGCTCCGGCAAGTACATATCCGACGCCGTGCCCTCGGGCGAGCAGGTGCTGCTCAACGGCAAGCAGGTGCTGGCCTACTCCCGCATCCGCAAGAGCGATTCCGACTACGCCCGCACCAGCCGCCAGCGCAACGTGCTGGTCGCCATCGCAAAGAAGATGCAGAGCGTCAACCTGCTGCGCCTGACGGGCATCGTCACCACCATGCTGCAATACGTGGAGACGAACCTCGGCTTCAACGAAATCATGGACATCGCCGGCGTTTGCATGAAGACGGACCTGAACACCCTGGCCGAATTCCGCATCCCCGCCGACGGCACCTACGATTCCGGCATGTACGGCACCACCTGGTGCATCAAGCCCGATTTCGAGGCCAACAAAAAGGCTTTGAACGAATTCATCTACGGATAAGCGGCAAATACTGATCCATCCATCTATCCCGGCAGCGTCACGATAAACGTGGCGCTTTTTCCTTGCTCGCTCTCGGCGCGGATGTGGCCCCTGTGGGCCTCGGCGATGGTGCGGGCGATGGCCAGGCCCAGGCCGTTGCCGGCAACGGCGCTGTTGTGGGACAGGTCCTCCCGGTAGAAGCGGTCGAATATCTTCTCCAGGTTTTCCGGCGCGATGCCCGGCCCGGTGTTGTACACGGTGATCACCGCGCCCCGGCCCTTCTGCGCAAGGGACAGGCGGATCAGGCCGCCCTCGTTGGAATATTTCAGCGCGTTGCTCAGCAGGATCACCGCCAGCTGCTGGAGCATGGCCTCGTCACCCCTGATCCACACGCCCTCGGGCACGTCCGTCTCCAGCGTCCTGCCGGCCTCGAACACGGTGCTCTCGAAGGGCAGCGCCACGCCCAGCAGCGCCTGGGAGAGGTCGAAGCGCTTCATTTCGGCGGTGACCGTGCCCTTGTCCATGCGGGCCAGGGTCAGCAGACTCTGCACCAGGCTGTCGGTGCGCCTGACCTCGGACTGGATGTAGCCCAGGTATTCGTTGGGACCGACCTGCCGCGACAGCAGCTCGGCGTTGGCGGAGATGACCGCCAGGGGCGTCTTGAACTCGTGGCTGGCGTCCCAGACGAACTGCTTCTGCCGGTCGAAGGAGGCCTGCACCGGCCGGAGCATCCTGCGGATCAGCAGCCAGGCCCCCGCGGCCAGCAACAGCCCTGCCAGCGCCGCCACCAGCGCCGCGGCGCGCAGCATGCGCTCGGCGGAGAGGAACTCCAGCCGGGCGTCCAGCACGATCAACAGCCGCGACGCGCCCCCCTCCCCATCGTCGATGAGGCGGTAGTACTGGGTGCCGATGCGGCCCTCGCTGTTTCCCGCCGCCAAAACGGCCTGGGCCATGGCCTCGACCTGGGCGTCGGTATACAGGTCCGAGCGGTCGCTGGTCCATTCGGTGACGGTCCCATCGCCGTCCAGGTGGATGGTGTAGGCGTTGGACAGGCTGGCCAGTGAATTTCCCCCTGGCATGTCGATGCCGGGGCGTTGGGGCGGCGTCGGTTCGCCTTCGGGTTTCGGGGGCGGGGTTTCGCCGTCTGTGGGAGCGTCCTGTGGCGGCAGGTTGCCGCCGCTACGGGTTGTCGCTTCGCCCTCTGTCGCGGCGGACTGTGGCGGCAGGTTGCCGCCGCTGCGGGTTGTCGCTTCGCCTTCGGCCTGGCCCGGTCGCTGGCCCCGGTTTTCGCTGAGCACCGCCAGCGCCGCGCGGGCCGAGCTGTCGATGTTGCGCAGGTTGACCGCGCGGATGGACAGCACGATGCCCGCCGTCACCAGCGCCAGCACACAGGCCACCAGCAGCGTCAGGCGGCGTCGAAGGGTCTTAATCATGGCTCTCCTCCATGCTGTAGCCCAGGCCCCGGGTGGCCTTGATCTTCACCTGCGCGCCGATGAAGTTCAGCTTCTTGCGCAGGAAGGACACGTAGACCTCCAGGTTGTTGTACTCGGCGTCGCTGTCGTAGCCCCATACCCGCTCGATGAGGGTCTCCTTGGGCAGGATCTGGCCGGGGTTGCGCAGGAACACCTCCATCAGCTGGTATTCCTTCGCCCCCAGCTTCACCGACTGTCCGGTGGCGTCGTTTTGCAGCTTGCCCTCCCGCTCCGACAGGGAAATGCCGCCGAAGGACAGGTTCATCACCGGCGTGCCGTCGCCCCGTCGGGTGATCGCCCGCAGGCAGGCCACCAGCTCGCCCATCTGGAAGGGCTTGGGCAGGTAGTAGTCCGCGCCGCCCTCCAGTCCCCGGATGCGGTCCTGCAGGTCGCCCCGGGCGGTGAGCATCATCACCGGCGTCCTGATTCCCTCGGCCCGCAGCCGCTCCAGCACGGTAAAGCCGTCCATCCCCGGCAGCATCACGTCCAGTATCACGGCGTCATAGGCGCCGGTCAGCGCGCAATCCAGCCCCTCCGGCCCGGTATACGCCGGGTCCACCACAAAGCGCTCCTGCTGCAGCAACCGGCACACCGCCGCAGAGAGATTCTTTTCGTCTTCGACCAATAGTATGCGCATGGGGATTCTCCTTGTCATTTTTCATTGCCAACAGTATACCATGTCAGCCGTCCAAAAATCAAACACACCCGCCTTAAAAACAGGCGGATGCGTTTGATTCCGATGGATCAGAACCGATCCACGTGATAGACCGGATTGGCCTCCTCGACCCAGGCGTTGATCTGGTTGTCGTAGGTTTCAGAGGTCTTGTCCTGCAGGGCGGCGTCCTTCACGGCGTCGGCGATGTCCTCCAGGGCCACCGGGCCGGGGGTGATGTCGCTGAGATAGTAGATCACGTGAATGCCGTTCTGGCCGTAGACGGGGCCGCTGATCTGGCCCGCGGCCTCGATGGCCATGGCGCCCTCGGTGAAGGCCGGGTCCCAGGTGGTGGAGTTCGCGGAGACGGCATAGCCGTTCGTGGCGGTGGGCTCGTTCTGCATGCCGGGATCGGCGTTGTACTTTTCGATCAGGCTGTCGAAATCGGCGCCGCCGTTGAACTCGTCGATCACCTGCTGGGCCTGGGGCAGCAGCTGGCTGTACAGGGCCTCGATCTCGGTGGCGATGTTGCCGATGTCGGACTGGATCTCCTCTCGGCTGCGGGGCTCGGGGGTGGGCTCGGGCGTCACCTCGGGGGTCGCCTCGGCGGGCGCTTCTTCATCCTCGGCGGGGGCTTCGGTTTCAGCGGGCGCGTCCAGGGCCTCCAGTTCGGCGTTCAGGCTGTCCAGGGTGCTGTGCAGCTCGCTGTACTGCTTGGCCTGATCGTCGTCGAACTTGACCAGCACATGCTTCACGGCGCGATAGCCCTCGGGATTCCAGGCGATGGTATCGCCGCTGTTGCGGGCGTTGTTGTAGTTGCGGTCGTCGCTGTAGCTCTCCTGGGCCTCGGCGACCATGGCGTCGTACTTGGCCTGGACCTCCTCGTCGGTGACGGTCACATCGGCGGTGACGTGGTTATACAGCTGCTCGTCCACATAGCCGTCGATGGTCTGCTGGGCCAGGGCGTCCTGGGTCAGGCCATAGGATTCGAGGGCGGCGAGGGTCTGCGCACGGGCCTCGTCGTCGGTGGCGTCCTCTGCGGCGAAGTAGCTCCTGTAGGAATCGACATAGTTCTCGAAGGTCTCGGCAGCCTCGGCCTGCAGCTTGGCGACGGTCTCGTCGTCCAGCTGGCTCAGGCCCAGCTCGGCGGCCTTGGCGTCGATGACGGCGTCCCTCACCAGCGTCTTCAGGATATCCTCCTTGATGCCGGCGGCGTAGTCGTCGATGGACAGGCCGTACTGGGCGTAGGCGCTGGCCGCGGCCTCGTACTCCTTCATGGCGTCGTCGAGCCAGATGATGCCGTCCTCGCCAAACTCCGCCACGACCTGCTTGTCATAGTAGGGCTTGTAAAGCTCTACCTGGGCTTCCAGCTCCGCCACCCGGGCGTTGGCCGCGTCCAGCTGGGCCTGGAGATCGTCGCCCGTCTCCGCCAGCGCCATCGCGCTCAGCGCAACCAGCATGGCCAGGGCCAGACACAGCAGTTTCTTCATATTCATATGCATTGCCTCCATTTCGTTATCCTCACGACCGTGGGACATCGGAATGAATTATAGCACAAGGGCGAAAATTGCACAACGAAAAGGGGAAATTATTTATAGTTCATTTACAAATGTCACGCCCGGAACACAGCGTGGCAACTTGTGGCCACTATATATTTACCCTTATACAGTTCCCTATAGGGGATAAAATATAAGTGGCCACAAGTTGCCCCAGGCCTATGGATCAAGGGTAAACCTACGAAGCCTCCCTCCTGATCCGGTAGCCGACGAGCACCGTGGTATTTTCGCCGCCGTCGGACGGCCTGCCCCGGTCGATGGTCGCCCGGCCCGCCAGCAGGCCCTTGAAGTTCCGGGTGTTCTCGGCGTGGAAGCCGTTCTCCTGGCACCAGCCCTGATAGCAGCGGTACACCTCGCTGATTCGCGTCAGTGTCTGGGGCATGGTCTCCAGGCATTCCTCCATGAACAGGGCCAGCTTGTCGCTGTTGCGCTCGTATTCCGACGTGGCGGCGCGCACGACATCCGGCTCGGCGAAGCCCTCCTTTTCCAGCATCCCCAAGCCTTCGATGCACCAGTTCAGTATGCCGCTGAGATGCTCCGGGCGGGCAAACAGGTCCTTCAATCCCCGGTCCCGCTCCTGCTGACCAAAGTGGCGGTTGAACGGGATCGTCTTGACCCGCCCCGATGTAAACAGGGTCTGGTCGGTGATCTGGGGCAGGTAGTTGGTGTTGATGAACATCTTGAACTGCGGCCTGTATTCGAAGCTGTTCTCATGCAGGAACCGCGCGGTGACGGTGTCGTTGCCCGTCAGGGATTTCACCAGCGCCGCCGACAGCGTCAGCTTCTTGTCGGGCTCGGAGATGTTCACGAACCGCGCGCCGTTCAGCCGGGCCACGTCCTCGCTGGGCGCGTTGCTGTTCATCTGGAATTTGGCGCCGATGGTCTCCGGCCTGGCCGTCCGGCCATAGTCGCCCATGAGCCTGAGGAACGTCTCCATGGCGGTACCCTTGCCGTTGCGGGTGGTCGCGCCGTAGAGTATGAACAGGCATTCGTACCGGGTATCGCCGGTCAGGGCGTAGCCCAGCGCCTTCTGCAGGTAGACGCCCTTCTCCCAGGCGTCTGCGGCGGCGTCGGCATCCCGAACCAGGTCGCCGGTCTCCGCCGCGCCCATGATCTCCTGGACGAATTTCTCCCAGCGCTCGCACCTTGCCTGCGGATCATATTCGGCCCCGCTGAGCATCGTGAGCAGGTCCCCTGCGCGATGCTCCCGGAATTGGCCCGTGCGCAGGTTCAGCGTTCCGTTGAGACAGTTGAACAGGAAGGGATCGCGGTCAAAGTCCGCCACCCCGAGGCAGTAGACGCCGGAGGCGTCCTTCAGGATCGTCTCCCTCGTCCGGCGGGTGTGCCAGTGGGCGGCCCGTTTCAGGCAGGAAGTCCTCTGCGACGTATCGGTGATTTCCGAGGCCAGCAGGAGCAGCAGCATTGCCAGCTGCTTGCAGAGTTCCATGGATTTCAGCCCGCCGGGATCGGCGCGCCAGGCCTTGCCGTCGTAGACGTACCAGCACTTGCGCTCGCTGACGAAACGCGCCGTTTCCCTGTAGAAATCGGCGAAGAGGTAGCCGTTGCCGATGTCGCTGTTGGAATAGCGCTCGACGCTCCAGGGGTTCATGTCGCGCAGGCGGTTCATGTCGCAGGCGCGCTCGGGCGACAGGCCCAGCGCCAGGTTCCTGGCGAAGTCATCCTCCGCCAGCAGTTTTGTGAGTTCCCGTATCTCTTCTTCCTTCATTTCTTTCCTCCCTTTTCGCCGGCCCGTAAAGGGCACGGCCAACGAATGAATTGCCAGACGGATCAGACGGATTCAAATACGGATTTGTCGCGCTGCGACAAATCAGTATTTAGGTTTTAGGTTATAGATTTTAGGTGTTAGGGAAGGTAGAAATCCTGACGGATTTCTTTTATTCAAAGGACCGAGAAACGTAGTAACTATCCCGTGGCCGAAGGCCTAGCGAAGCGTTAAGGGATTTGCACCACCCCTAAAACCTAAAACCTAAAACCTAAAACCTAAAACCTAAAACCTAAAACCTAAAACCTGAATACTGATTTATCGAGCCCTGCTCGACAAATCAGTATTTGCCGCACTGCAGCTTCGGATTATGTGCGGCAGGCTCAGGCATTCATACATGAACCGTGCCGTAAAGGGCCTCCCTCCCTGACATGTTCATAGAATTCCGCCAGCGTCATGCCGTCCAGCATGGCCAGCTGGTCCTGGGCGATCGACTGCTCCTGCAGGGCGCGCCGCCACTGCATGTCGTCCAGCACGGCGTCCCAGTCGGCCTTCGATGACGCCATCTGCATGATGATCTCCTGGGCGCTTCGCATCCGCTCGAGCAGGTCGTCCGCCTGCTTCTCCCGCATCGCCTCCAGGCGCTTCGCCAGGGCCCGGGCCTCCCTCCTTGTCGGCTGCCCCGCACCCTTCGGGCGCGTCGCAGCTACGCGGCGGCATATTTCGCTTCGCTCAAATTGCTCGCCGCCAGTCGGCCCATAATGGGCCTCCCTCCGGCGGTCGGGAAGCGGCGAAGGCGCGCGCTTGCGGCGCTTTCCCTCGTCGTATTGGAAGCCGAAGTCCCGGCAAACCTGCCGGGCGGCCTCCAGGTTAGTCAGGTTCAACGCCTTGCCATACAGGGCGATGGCGTCGCCGTGGGCGTGGCAGCCGAAGCAGTAGAAGCCGCCGCTGCCGGGATAGAGGCACATGGACGGCGTGCGCTCGGCATGAAAAAGGCAGCAGGTATAAGCCCTGCTGCCGGATCGCCGGATGCGTAAGCCAAGCCGCTGGGCTGCCTGGACGCAATCCGCCTGTCGCGCCGCCTCAAAAACAGTGGTCGTGGTTCATCCCCCCCCTTCCCAAAAATCAAGGCCGCCTCGAAAGGCAGCCCTATTATAATAATACCACACCAAAAGTGTTTTTTCGTGTCGAGCTTATCATTTCCCGATATTTTTTCAATCTGAACACGTTGAGGCGGTTCTCTGACGTTCAACACAGAAAACCGTCCCCGTGTGTTCCCCCGTCGCCAATCTCCAGCTCATACATGCTGAAGGGAATGGTGCCGGTGGTGGGATAGGTCAGCTCAAAATCCCCGCGCCACTGAAAGCCAAAGCCCTCATAGAGCCTTCTCCCCGGCAGGTTCCAGGTCAGCGTATCCAGGCGGATCACCCTGTCTCCCTTCGACCGGCTCTGCGCCACCGCGCTTTCAAGCAGCGTCCTTCCAAGCCCCCTGCCCTGAAAATCGGGGTGAACCGCCAGCAGGTGAAGCACGCCCACCTCATCCGCCGCAACCTCCCCGCGCCAGGGAACCCGGTCATACCCTTCTCCCTGCACGCGGTTCAGTATAAACGCCCCGGCAATTCGGCCCTCCTCGGTGGCGAGGCTCATCTGGGAACGGCTGATAGCCGAATGAATGACGTCCAGCGTGGGATAGACGCCCTTCTTCCAATAGGGGCAGTACGGCTGCCCCTGCATCCTGTCGATCAGGTCGTGATAAAAAGCCAGGACGTCCTCATCCTCCCCGATGCGCGCTTGTCTTATGACCATCATATCCTCATCCTCCGAAAATGCGCTTCTGCCCTGAAAGCCCGCGCTACAGGCCCTTCGACAGTTCAAATTCATACAGGCTGGCACAGCCGGAGCCCTTGAAGCGCAGGTAGATGGACTGTACGCCGTCCGGGATGGGCACGCGGCCCGGCCACCGCTTCCAGTCGTTGCTCTTGCCGACGGGAATGCTGCCCAGCGCCTCGCCGTCCGGGGCGCTCAGCACCTCGAACGCGCCCCGGCACCAGCCCCGGGTAGTGACGGCGGTCAGCGCGGCGGCCCTGCAGTCGAAGGACTTAAAGCCCGCCGTCGCGCCGGGATCCATGTTGGCGATGAAACCGTGCTGCGCCTCATCCCCGTCCTTCCCGTCCTGGGTGATATAGGGATACCTGGCGTCCAGCCGCTTGCCGGGCACGCCGGGGATGGGAGCATGATCCGCCTCACAGAAGAGATTGCAGGCGATATGCGCGCTCCAGACGCCCTCGCCCGGCAGCGGACCGCCGTTGGGGCCGCAGGAGGTGATTTCCACCTGGGGAATGGCCCCGTTCGGCAGCAGGCGAAACGGCTCCATGCACGCCTGGCGGCTGAAGCTGTGGCCATTGGTGTGGCGGTGGTAGAACACAACCCACTTTCCGTTGATTTGCTCGATGCTGCCGTGGTTGTTGTCCGGACAAGCCATCAGCCTATGCGCGGGCTTGTAGCGGTCGATGCCCGCGTCCACGTTGCTGACGATGGTGCCGCGATAGGCAAAGCCCTCCACGGGCGAGGCGCTGGTGGCGTAGCAGAGCTCATGGTGCAGCACGGAGGAATAGATAAAATAATAGAGCTCTCCGACCTTCCGAATGGACGCCGCCTCAAAGTATTCATGCCCCTCGAACCCCGTGCCCGCGCTGTGGCTGAAGCTGGGGACGACGATTCGGGGCGCCTCGGCCACGGTCAGCATGTCGGGCATCAGCACCGTGACCATGGCGCCTTCCCGCTCCGGGGCACTGTCCGGGCAGAAGCCGCCGTAGAGGTAAACCCTGTCACCCTCCACCAGCACGCCGGGGTCGAACATCGGCGCGTCGCCCTCGCGCCCGCCCAGCAGGCTGCCGTCCGGGTATTGGACATGGCCGTAAAAGCGATAGCGCCCGGCGGGCATGTCGCACACCGCCACAGACACGAAGGGCGAAGCGTCCAGCACGTAGTAGAGGTAATAGCGCCCGTCCGGCCCCCGGGCCACGTCCGGCGCATATAGGCACTGGTCGCCGTCCACATTGCGCGGGTCGTCGCCCCGCCCGTAGATCACGCCCTCATACCGCCAATCGGTCAGATCATCCACTGGCGCGGACCAGCACACGTAATCGTTCAGGCAGAAGGCATGGCCGTTAAAGCGGTCATGGGAGCCGTAAAGGTACACGCGATCCCCAAACACATGGGGCTCGCCATCGGGAACGTACTCCCAGGAGGGGAGAAAGGGATTGAATCTCATGGCGGCGTCCTCCGTATTTTGCTGGAACCATTTTACCAGTTAAATCCTTTTGTTTCAACCCTGCGCGGGTGGGGAAAGACAGCTTGCTTTCCTTATAGCCCCTGGCACTGAAGGTTCAAGCCCGCGCGGGTGGGGAAAGACACCGCCGAGTTCTACAATCGTCCTGGCAACCAGTATCACACCACTTGTGCGGGGAATACCATACAGTGAGGGAGCCCCACATAATCCCGAAGGGATCACCCCCGCGTGTGCGGGGACTACAACAAGAGCAGGCCCTATAAGCACGGTAAGAAGGGATCACCCCCGCGTGTGCGGGGACTACAGGCGGTCACGGTATGCCGGGTACAAGATGCAGGGATCACCCCCGCGTGTGCGGGGACTACTTCGGCGCTGTCTTCGATGACGGCGGCGGCCTGGGATCACCCCCGCGTGTGCGGGGACTACCAGGGAAACGAACATGGAATTACATACGTGCGAGGATCACCCCCGCGTGTGCGGGGACTACCTGTTCTGGATGAAGCTGTTCCACTCGTCCCGGGGATCACCCCCGCGTGTGCGGGGACTACCCTTGATGGTCAGCAGGTCGGCCATTTCGTCGAGGATCACCCCCGCGTGTGCGGGGACTACCGGGCGTCCACACAGGACTTGCAGCGCGTTTGGGGATCACCCCCGCGTGTGCGGGGACTACCGGTACACCATCGCCCGCGAAAACTGCGACGACCGATCACCCCCGCGTGTGCGGGGACTACCGTAACTGCGCGAAACAATGCAAGCCGGGTATAGGATCACCCCCGCGTGTGCGGGGACTACTTCGGCTATTACCTGACCGACGGAGACCCGATAGGATCACCCCCGCGTGTGCGGGGACTACGACGGCAGAGAGGAGAAGCCCCAATGAAGCCCAGGATCACCCCCGCGTGTGCGGGGACTACTTGTGCGCTATGGCGTCCTCGGCGCGCCAGGCGGGATCACCCCCGCGTGTGCGGGGACTACTTGCTGAAATGCCAGAATTTTGTACAAGTACAGGGATCACCCCCGCGTGTGCGGGGACTACCATATTTCCAGTCGACGTATTTGCCGGACTTGAGGATCACCCCCGCGTGTGCGGGGACTACAATACCCCGTTCAGGCTGCTGCCCTGGCAGGTGGGATCACCCCCGCGTGTGCGGGGACTACCGCGCCGCGATCCAATAGCCAGCCACCAGCCGGGGATCACCCCCGCGTGTGCGGGGACTACCCTTGAATGGTACAATGCTTCATCTGCTTGATAGGATCACCCCCGCGTGTGCGGGGACTACCCGATGATGAAATAGAACGGGCGGTCAAGGCGGGGATCACCCCCGCGTGTGCGGGGACTACAATCGGCCAGACCTGGAAAAGTTCGGCGAAGAGGGATCACCCCCGCGTGTGCGGGGACTACTGACGGTTGTAGTCCATTGAGCACAATACGTTGGGATCACCCCCGCGTGTGCGGGGACTACCATTCAGGGCAAGGAGAACGCGAACCGCACCCAGGATCACCCCCGCGTGTGCGGGGACAACCCGGCCAGGGGATTGGCGACCTGGGCCATTTTAGGATCACCCCCGCGTGTGCGGGGACTACCTCCACCCAAACCCCGCGCTTTTCATCGTACCAGGATCACCCCCGCGTGTGCGGGGACTACACTCTTCCATGATGCTGTTGATCTCTTCGCAGAGGATCACCCCCGCGTGTGCGGGGACTACTTCCACACATACGCCCCGGACATGGTGAAGCTGGGATCACCCCCGCGTGTGCGGGGACTACTGAGATTGAAAAGAAATGGTTTCGTATGTCTTGGGATCACCCCCGCGTGTGCGGGGACTACCCTGATATGCATGGAATACAACACTTTGGATGCAAATCACCCCCGCGTGTGCGGGGACTACCCCCTGGAACTGCTGCGGCATGCTTCAGGCCGAGGATCACCCCCGCGTGTGCGGGGACTACAAGCGCATGATGCGCTGGAGCACGGCCAAGATGGGATCACCCCCGCGTGTGCGGGGACTACCGCAGCTCGTAGCGCTTGATGCCGCTGGCCATGGGATCACCCCCGCGTGTGCGGGGACTACTCATCGTCGCCACGGCCTTTCAGCTTCAGGGTGGGATCACCCCCGCGTGTGCGGGGACTACACAGGAATGCCGGCATTGCGCGCCAGCGAGGCGGGATCACCCCCGCGTGTGCGGGGACTACTCGAACCAGGCGTTCAGCGCCGTGGTGTAGATGGGATCACCCCCGCGTGTGCGGGGACTACTTGGACCCGGAACATGAAGCGGCAATCGCGGAAGGATCACCCCCGCGTGTGCGGGGACTACTGAAGAATGCGGACTACCTGCTGCCTGGTGATAGGATCACCCCCGCGTGTGCGGGGACTACATCAGCAGGCGCTTCTTGCTCTTTCAAGAGCAGGGATCACCCCCGCGTGTGCGGGGACTACTTGAACAATCTGGACGACGCCACCGTCACCCTGGGATCACCCCCGCGTGTGCGGGGACTACTTTTTCGTAGTCTGAAATCATCTGTTTTTGACGGGATCACCCCCGCGTGTGCGGGGACTACCCCAGGAAACCTGCTTCTCAGTGCCCTTCATTGGGATCACCCCCGCGTGTGCGGGGACTACGTACACGACGGCGGCGAAACATCCAAGTGGCGGGGATCACCCCCGCGTGTGCGGGGACTACTCAATGGACTACAACCGCCAGCCGTCATCACGGGGATCACCCCCGCGTGTGCGGGGACTACGTCCAGCTTCCGCAGGTGCTGACGGTCGGCGGAGGATCACCCCCGCGTGTGCGGGGACTACCTGCACAAGCCGCACCAGATCAGGCCATCCCAGGGATCACCCCCGCGTGTGCGGGGACTACCTTTTCTCCTCTACCTTTTCCCATACAATTCAAGGATCACCCCCGCGTGTGCGGGGACTACCCGGGGGACGATTTTGTCCAGGATTTGTGCTGGGGATCACCCCCGCGTGTGCGGGGACTACTCAGAGAGAGAATGTCATTGGTACGTCTGCCTAGGATCACCCCCGCGTGTGCGGGGACTACTCATTCATATTCGCCATTGTAGTATCCCCCCTATGGATCACCCCCGCGTGTGCGGGGACTACGATAGATACCAACGGAAAACATATGATAGTATAGGATCACCCCCGCGTGTGCGGGGACTACGCAGCAGCCGGGAAACCGTCAAGTCGTCACAAGGGATCACCCCCGCGTGTGCGGGGACTACTCGGTTTGTTTCTTTCCCTCACCGGCAAGGCCAGGATCACCCCCGCGTGTGCGGGGACTACTATACCGTCTTGACTGTCAGGCTTGCGAGGCCAGGATCACCCCCGCGTGTGCGGGGACTACTGCTTTCGATTTTATGGAGACGGGGACGGGGTAGGATCACCCCCGCGTGTGCGGGGACTACATGGAGACGGGGACGGGCATTTTTTGACGGGGAGGATCACCCCCGCGTGTGCGGGGACTACCAAACACACCAAATTCTGCAAAATATCGCAAAAGGATCACCCCCGCGTGTGCGGGGACTACGTAATGTCGGTTTACGGTTTACCTGTTTGACGGGGATCACCCCCGCGTGTGCGGGGACTACGGCCGAACCCCTGAAAAAACCAAACACACCAAAGGATCACCCCCGCGTGTGCGGGGACTACCTGGCGCAATCAATGGTGGAGCTGTTAGTCTTGGGATCACCCCCGCGTGTGCGGGGACTACAAATCCTGGCATAAATTATTTGTACACCATTAGGGATCACCCCCGCGTGTGCGGGGACTACTTCACCAGCAGCAGCCGGGAGACCGTCAAGACGGGATCACCCCCGCGTGTGCGGGGACTACCTTTCCGATTGTCCAGCTTCTTCCTCGATCTCAGGATCACCCCCGCGTGTGCGGGGACTACTTTGTGCTGGTTGGGCGTGTCCGTGGGGAACTAGGATCACCCCCGCGTGTGCGGGGACTACCGAATAATCCGGCCATCACCAAAGCTAACCCACGGATCACCCCCGCGTGTGCGGGGACTACGAACCGCGCAACAGACAATGGAATCATCATCTAGGATCACCCCCGCGTGTGCGGGGACTACCCATATAATAGACGTATGCCAACATTCCCTTAAGGATCACCCCCGCGTGTGCGGGGACTACTTTGACGAAGTATTGATGCAGATATAGGGGATGGGATCACCCCCGCGTGTGCGGGGACTACCTGTCGGGTGGGATCAGTCGATGCGCTTGACGGGGATCACCCCCGCGTGTGCGGGGACTACCTCCACGGCACCCCCGCAGACGACCGTCTCATAGGATCACCCCCGCGTGTGCGGGGACTACTACACCGAACCGCACAACCTGAACCGAGAACCAGGATCACCCCCGCGTGTGCGGGGACTACTCCCCAGGTGGTTTATATCTTCCGGGCGAAGAAGGATCACCCCCGCGTGTGCGGGGACTACGTGCGCTCTCGCAGGATGCGGGCGGTGAATGCGGGATCACCCCCGCGTGTGCGGGGACTACTTGAATCGAGTTCCTCTTTGCCTTCATCAAGTAGGATCACCCCCGCGTGTGCGGGGACTACTCATATCCTTCTGGAGGATAACTCATTTCCAAGGGATCACCCCCGCGTGTGCGGGGACTACTGCGCCGGGATTCTGTACGGCTGATTCGGTGCAGGATCACCCCCGCGTGTGCGGGGACTACTCATATCCTTCTGGAGGATAACTCATTTCCAAGGGATCACCCCCGCGTGTGCGGGGACTACCAGTTGGACGCGAGAAGAAGAACTGGACTATTGGGATCACCCCCGCGTGTGCGGGGACTACCAGTTCGGATAATGAAATATTTTGGTCTCGTTGGGATCACCCCCGCGTGTGCGGGGACTACCTGTCGGAGGAGGAAGAGCGATTTATCAATGGGGGATCACCCCCGCGTGTGCGGGGACTACTGGCCGTGCTCCAGCGCATCATGCGCTTGATCGGGATCACCCCCGCGTGTGCGGGGACTACTGAAACGCTTTTTAATCGTGCTGCTGGCCCTGGGGATCACCCCCGCGTGTGCGGGGACTACGTAGGCGTTCCGGGCTTCACGGTGCCGCCGGCGGGATCACCCCCGCGTGTGCGGGGACTACTTGACGATCAGCCGGTAGGCCCGCGCCATGCAGGGATCACCCCCGCGTGTGCGGGGACTACGCGAAGAAGAAATTCAGAATTCCCGGCCTCACGGGATCACCCCCGCGTGTGCGGGGACTACGGAGCGCCTGGCGTGACGACACCACGCCGGGCGGGATCACCCCCGCGTGTGCGGGGACTACGCACGCGGCCCGGAAGGAATAGCCGCGACATGGGGATCACCCCCGCGTGTGCGGGGACTACGAATTTCATCGGCTTGCCCTCCTCTGTGTGTTAGGATCACCCCCGCGTGTGCGGGGACTACCTTTGCACGATCTGGCCGAAGCCGGATCGGATGGGATCACCCCCGCGTGTGCGGGGACTACCAGCAGATGATGCAATGCTTGATCATGGCGGAAGGATCACCCCCGCGTGTGCGGGGACTACTACTGATACCGCCCACCACCCGCCCCAGGCGGGGGATCACCCCCGCGTGTGCGGGGACTACCTCATAGTAGGTGATCAGCTGCGGGGCGGTCCGGGATCACCCCCGCGTGTGCGGGGACTACTAGAGGCTGCTATAAGTTCTAAGAATGGTATTAGGATCACCCCCGCGTGTGCGGGGACTACTTCCAATATTTGCCTGTCTCAACTTTTCCTTAGGGATCACCCCCGCGTGTGCGGGGACTACTCATCCCTCCTGTAATTCATCTACACAAGTACAGGATCACCCCCGCGTGTGCGGGGACTACTCTACAACTTCCCGATATTTGGAATTATAGATAGGATCACCCCCGCGTGTGCGGGGACTACTCGAAAACCCAACGAACTGAAACATAAATGCTAGGATCACCCCCGCGTGTGCGGGGACTACTTAATGGGAACGCTGCTGTATATCGCTGGCGTGGGATCACCCCCGCGTGTGCGGGGACTACCTGTTTTGTGATAAAATGCATGTGTGTAGATGAGGATCACCCCCGCGTGTGCGGGGACTACAGGGCTGCAAATGGCTTACAGGGGCTTCTATGAGGATCACCCCCGCGTGTGCGGGGACTACGATGCCCGGGGGCTTTAAGCCGCCCGAGCAATAGGATCACCCCCGCGTGTGCGGGGACTACCTTGCAGGAGATGGAACGCTAAATTATGCGGCGGGATCACCCCCGCGTGTGCGGGGACTACAAAGTCCTACGCCTGTTAGGTTTGTGGACGCTGGGATCACCCCCGCGTGTGCGGGGACTACCCTTAAAAAGATCCCGTATTTCCAGTGTTTTTTCGCGATAGTTATGTCGTTTTCATTCAGTTTGAGCAATGGCCTTGTAGACATCCAAGGTTACCCTGCAATCCTCCAATGCTCTATGTTGAATTGCTTGCTCAATGCTGTAATGGCGAGCCAGCGTTGACAACTTGTAATCGGACACATTCAGAAAAGCTTTTCGTGCCAACTGACAAGTATCCAATGATTTATTGTTCAGCGCCGGCAAACCCTGCCGTGCCAAGTTGTTTCTCAAAAACGCAAGATCAAAGGATGCATTGTGAATTAACATAATATCCTCGCCTATAAATTCCAACAATGATTGAAGCGCTTTAAAAAGAGGGATTCCGCTTTCTGCAAGTGCTTCGTCTGTTATCCCCGTTAATTGGATTATGCTGTCAGGCAAAGAACGCTCAATCCGGATCAGCGCGCTATATTCCTCGACAGGCTGCAGATTACGCACACGCAACGCAGCCACTTCAACGATGCTGTCGTTATCTGCATCCAAGCCTGTCGTCTCGATATCCACCACCGTGCAATTCGAAACACAGCCTTTCCTCAGTTTTCCGTTGGAAGCATTTGTCTTTCCTTGGGACTTTTGTAATCTACTTAGCTGTAAGTACTTGGCTGCATTCGAAAAGCCAGGCACCAATACACCTTCTCCTGCATCCTTGATTTCCGTCAACCGTTGCTCCGAAGGCCGCCTTATAAGCTTAATTCCATCACAATCCACAATTTCCCAGGAGGTATTGTGAATTCTGAAATCCATTCTTTGTTCATTTTGTGCATCAAACACCATAGTTGCACGGCCACACTTAATGTTCTGTGTAATTCTTTGCCACAGCTTGTCCCGTACTCTCGCATTAACCTGCCCAATATATACACCTGTATTGATCTCAAGTAGCCATTTACTCAAGTCGCCACGCAGGGCAGGGGGACAATCCGTCAGAGTTACAACGATCACGCGCCTCCCTCCCGCTCAAAGTTGATTCCGTTGTGAATGTTACCAAATCGATCGTCCCACAGATAAACGACATTCACATTATCGTCCATGTTCTCTTCTCCATTCAGCAAAAACTGCAAATCATGCACCATGCGAGATATTAGCTTGCCGTATGCCATTGCGTCGCGCACCTCGCGTCGAACCGTCCCACACAGATCCTCCGGAGCTTGCGCAACACATCTGAAGGCAATCGGAATACTGAATTCGGCTTTGTAGAGATCTGCTATATCATAGACAAATGACAATTCATGCCCAACATGAACAAAGCCCAGACCCAAAGAGCATCCCAATGCTTGTATGACCGCTGCTGCAAGCCCATACAAACACTGATGAGCAGCCGACAAGGCCTGATTTATGGAATCACTTGCGGAAAAATCATCTGGATTGTAATCTCTCCCATTCCATGTCACGCCGGATTCCCGAGCGCATTTGCGGTAGATGCCACGCACACGCGCCCCCTCCCTGCCACGAAGCTGTTGCATTGTCAGATGGCTAACGTCCTCTTCGGGAAATCTCATCTGATACATTTTTTTGGCTACTGCGAGATGAGAGCGCATATTGGTAACCAATTCCGCCTGTTTGAGCAGCAGATTCGCTTTGCCTGTAAGCGGACGCCCCGCGGCATAATACCTGACGCCCCGCTCTCCAACCCATATGGCACTAACGCCTGTATCCCCTATCAATTCCATAGCGCGATGGGTTATGGTCGTACCTGGTCCAAGCATCAATACGCTTATCATTGCAGCAGGTATGTGAATGACGCCCTTTTCATTCTTAACTGTAATCGCTCCATCCTCCCGGTTGATAACGCATCGTTCAAGATAGAGAAATGTCATGCGGTCGCCAACCTGGGGCAATGCTTGCAATTCAGGACGCACGATTCCCGGCATTTCCTTTGTCATACGAATTCCCCTTATATTCTCTGTGCAATCGTCAGAAGTCCAAGTCCATATGCCTTGCCTCGGCCGATTCCATTCGTAAGAGCCGCCCGCATCAAATCTGCGTCTGTAACTTCCAGCCATCCCTCATACTCGCAAACTCCCAGTGTCACGCGCTTGCGATCCGCGCCTTTATAGAAGGTCAGCGTATCTCGCTTAACGACTTCATAATCTTCTTTCAGTCGAAAGCCACTCTTGGCGGCGCGTTGCATGAGCCAGTTTTTTTGCTGTTCCGCTGTAACATGCGCGTATACCTTTCCCCGTTTCTCGCCTTCCCTGGAATGTGAAATGGTGGGATTGGCTGAAAGCCGAAAGTGCCAGTGGCTACCCACGGTTATTCGCTGCAAGAAAGTACCGTATTCCCGCGTCTCCCAGCAATCCGGCGTCGGGGCAAACTGGGCAGCGGCAGCGCTGAAATCCGGCTTGGCTTCACTGACTACCAATAAATAGCACTTGCCATTCAGCTCGTCTATACGCCATAGGCGTCGCTGCCTCTCACCAGAAAAGCTTGATTCTATGGCACCATGCAGTTTATTGGGGAAAGCAAGCGCCAGTATTGTCGCCCTGCGAGAACGATCCAGCTCCATACGGGTCATATACATGATTATCCCTCCAATTCGCTAAATGGATCATGCTCGGACGAAAACTGATAAGCTTCGATCACACTTCTAAAGCCGTGTTCCCGCTTCCGGGAAGAAAAAGAGATCGGCTTATCCTTGAGCATAGCTGTTGTACGCATCGTTTGAGGCGCATCCAAAATCATGCGAACCTGTTTGCCAGATTCCGCTTCAACCATTGTCTCCGAACATTGAGCTCCGACCAGCGCCTGCTCCAAGCCCTCATCGGATATTCCCAATGAAATCGGGAATGTCGGAGGGCAGGAGCGCCTTCCGAGAAATAGAGGAAAGGCCGGTGCATGAATCGCATCATCCATTCGATGCAGGCATTCCCGATCGTCCGATTCAAAGCCGACAATGAATACCGCGTCTGACAGATAATAGCGCTTTGTGACATAATCGGTCTTGTTCAGGGCAGGACGGGGGTTCGGATTGCGGCTGACGGTATGATAATCGCAAAGCAGCCTTCCTTCGCGCACAATGCGCACACCAAAGCGCAGGAACGACAGATCCTCTACGGATTTGTCCCTGGTTCGCCCCAACGCAGCCGCAAGCAATCCTACAACGCCGCTTTTGCTTGGTACATTTCCCGTCTGGCGAATATTGAATTTGGAATCAATGCCCCATGCCTGAAGCGGCGCGGCAAGCCGCAAAAGCAATGTGCCCATTAAAGCACTCCTCTCTGTTGTTTCAGGTATTCGCCCAGCGCTTCAAGCATCCGCTTCAAACCGCCCGACGAACGGCCCGTAATATCACCGCCCAGATCATATTCAATCAGGGGTGGCATATCGTATTTCTCACATATGGATCTGGCATAGTTCGCGAGCACTCGGACAGACGGTCCCAGCAATCCATCATTTGCGCGCACCGGTTTTTCAAATGCGCCAACCAGGTTGAGCGGCTGATCGCCACGCAAAGCGATATATACCACATCCGGCAGCGTTCGATTTGCAAAGGTATTCTGCTTTCCAGTAGGCATGGAGCAGATGAAAGCTTCCGAAAACGCCAAAACAGCATCGATCGCCTCCCCTTCCTCCAGGCTTTCATTCAGCTCGCGCAAATTGACTGTCGCATACCGATATAGCACGGAGGAATTGAATTCTACCGTACCAATATGCCCTGCCCCGGCATTATCTTCCGGCGAACGATCGTCCACCGCCGTAAAGTAATCAAACTCATTGCGCACTGCATGCGTTGAAATGCTATGTGCTACTTGGCAGGCAGCATCGATATTCAACGATGGATCACTGGCCACCATACGCCCAAACAGCGCCATATCCACAGAAGGCCGGCTTGCAATGATTGCCTTGATGTCATCCTTCTTCCATGTCTTCTCCGGCACCTGCACTGCGAATTTCGCCAAAGCTTCCGCTTGCCGATGACTCATGAAAAACAGTGCGCCTGTTCCTTCCAAATCCGCTTTGGCGTCATCCTTCTTTTCATTTTTTGCCTTGATGCCGATATCCCCCGCTTCCAGAACCTTTCTCGCCAGCTTCATTGAATCCGCATAGGGATCAATGCGTTCGATCTCCTCCGCGACCATCGGAATGATGCGCTTTGTTCGTTCTCCTATGTCCTCTCTGGCCAACTTTTGCTTGAAGTATAGGCGCACAGCCCGTTTCCAAGCCTGTGAAGAAACGCGCGACCGGGTTGTTCCACCGTAAACAGCAGTCTTTGGGCTTCCGGTATCATCCCGGTTGATGCAGCTCGGCGGCACATTCTGAAGCACATGAATGTCAAGATACTTGCAATTGGTATTCATACTGTTTTTTCCTCCTCATCATGGTTGTCCTTTTCCCGGTTTATTGCTGTGTAAAACTCCTCGCCCCAGCGCAATCGCACCTGGCCAACGCGTTCGGGATTCTGATAAGCAAAGACTTGTCCTGCAAGCCTTGCCCAGTCCAATGGTATACCTTGCGCGCCAAGCAACTGTACAAGTCCCCTCAGATGATGGGAAAACTCCGACATATCTAAAGCAGTAGCCGCCTGGCTGAAACGCCTCTCAACCCGGTTTCTGGAATCCTCATCGCTTGGTGTAATGAGCCTTGCCATAGCGCCTCCAAGAGTGCAATCCCTTTGATGCATCGGCCGACTTTGCGGATTCCAACCCTGTTGGTGTACTGCAAAGAGCGTCAATGCTGTATAAATGGCAATTTCCTGATGGCTGGCCGTTCTGCCGCTGGCTTGCATATCTTCAGGCATATCCTGCAACAGAATTCCCCACAAGGCTGGTATTTCCCCCGGTGCTCGTCCAACGCCCCGACGAAGCCGAGCGAGCGTAGCGCGACATACGCTTTCGGATGCCCGCTTCAGAAGCCATTCCAGCTTGCTCTCCGTCACCAGCTCTACTCGCCGCGTCATGTCCTTCTGAGTCCTCAAATATCTGCACCTCCTTCAGGTGATTGATCTGTATCCACTTGAATCAGTTTATTGATCGCCCTGCGAAACAACAGCCATGCCTCCGGGGCCGTATTGTGATTTTCTCCTTCGCCTTTTCCTCGCTTGCGATATGCGGACGGACTGACCTGATCCAGCATCTCTCGTCCACACTTCATGGCATTCTGCCTTCCAATTCTTCGAAGCTGCTGTATCCGTTCCTGTCTCGTCTGAGAATCGTCCTCTGCGCGAAGGCCCTGCAGCCATATGCGAAACGGCTTATCCAGTATATAGAAAAAGCGCTCCTGAGCATCAATTCTTAAGGCTTCGGCTGTATCGGTACGTTTATTCTTACCTTCAAACACCTTACCGCCCTCCGCACTCAACAACTGTTCAGCCAAAAGACCCAGCTGCCAAGCGACCCGATTATACAGCTCAAGCTCGCTTGCAAGCAGCTCAAGCCAGGCACGCCCAGCCTCGCTCAACAGGCCTACACTGAACGTCAGACTGTCTTCCAGTATTTCAGTCATGCTCGAAGACTGCGCAACGTCATAAAGTGCTTTAACATACCTGAACCGACACATTACATCCCTCAGGGGTGATTGAGCAGGCTTACTCAGAAGCCTGACCCACCTTACGACACCCGGTGGATAATCGCCATCCCGTACAGCTACCAGAGAACCCATCTCACGCCACATCTGTGCGGGTAACCTGTTTGACCGAGGAACCGGAAGACTCACCTCGCCCTTCTTCGCCTTTGGTATCACCCACAGCGACCATTGCTCCGTAGAAGCTGCCTCCCTGGCAAACGCTTCCCCAACATAGCGCACAAATCCCAAAACACGTTCACCGCTCCTTATCAGCATGATGCGCCTGGAAAGGAAAGTACACAGCTCTGCCGGGTTGTCCGGCAGCGGAATGCCTGTCATTTCAACGGTATGAGGCGTGTCATATTCCCAGCTTGGCCTCTGGTGAGGCCACAGGGCCTCGTCCGTATACTCGCCGTTTTTCAGCATTACCATATTCAGCATCAGTGTTTTAAACAACGTATCGCTCTCTGCGTGCACAGGGCTGATACTTCCCAGCCACGCCACAGTACACTTTGCTAAATCATCTGCGTGATTCATCGACGAGTTCTTTTCGTAGTATGGCTTTATGCCACCATCATCAAAACCGATAACATGTATCAACCACCTTGCAGCTTCAGAATAGGAAAGGCTGTTTTTACCGGAACCTGTCGCAATATTGAAGAGCTTATCTGTATTTCCGCTCTCGAATATCGCACCATTGAGCTTTGATGCCTTTTGTACGCCTTTGGCAGTCGGTTTTCCCGGCTTTTCCAATCCCGCCTTCCCGGCAGCATTCTCCATCGTTATTCCATCCCGACCGGCAGCAACCTGGCAAAAGGGCCGTTCATCATGGAAGAGCCAAAACCTTTCCCGCCACCGTGCAAGATACTCTGTAATGGGGGCCATAGGAAAACAACCGGCATCCCACAGTTCGAACCAGGCATTCAGTGCATCGTCCGGCGTTTCATAGTCCTGATTGAACAGCGATGCATATAATACAGCCATCAGGAAGCGCAGTATCGCCACGTTTTGTGTGGGTGTTTCCCCTGCGAGGCCAGGATATACATGAGCCTTTTCAAAGACCTCCGGAAGAGTTGCTTCTTTGATGCTTCCATCTTCTTCAAGTACCCGAATCCATTTTTCCTCAGAGAGATTAAAGCACGGATTCATCGCCAGACACCTCCTCATATCTCTCACATATCATGCCGTATTGTTTGTCATAGCTCAGCTGGAAGCCGTTCAAAACAGTTTTCCCATCCTCATTCAACAACAGAATAAGTTCTCCCTTCAACCAATGGGATTGTTCCCACTCCGGAACAAGCGTCGAGGTTTGTCGTTCTAGCAGCGCAATGGTCTGATCTATTCGCCATGGCGCACACAGCGACCAGGGCAGTTTCAGCCTTTGCTGCGCAATGATCATTGCTTCCTGAGTCGACGGCATGTGATTCAGTGAAAACGACATATTATCCGAGGCAATACCCTCATCGACTTCCCCTGTGATTGTACACGCCTTGCCTTCTCCTGTGCGTCTTAACAGCAGCACTTCCACACTTGATCCGCCGCCTCGCACGCTGGCTTCGGCTTGAACGTCGTCAGTTTTTTCATCTGCCTCCAAAATGCCATTCAATGTTGCAGGGATCATCCCTGCTCTACGCATCGGTGGTCGTAGCCGATACGCATCCGCTTTTTCTTCCTGTGTTTTTATATTTCGCGTCATCCTTTCCCACATCTCCTGAAGCTTTTCAGCATTGTTTTCTGTGCCTTCAGGAGCGCTGTAAGTCTGTTGTACCAAGCCGGCAATGTCATCCGGTATAACCAGCTGCTGTCGCAGCTTGTCACGCGTGCGCCGCAACAGATATTCCTCGTAAATTGGATGATCCTTCAATGCATCATCCGTAGCAGCTGCAATATAACATTCCGCATTAACCATCCGTGCGGGTCTGGAACGTTCATGTCGGTGTAAGCGCCCAATTCGCTGCAACAACAAATCCATGGGACACAAATCTGTTATAAGCACATCCAAGTCTATATCAAGACTTTGTTCTATCACCTGGGTTCCAACCAATACCAGCTTTATAGGGCGCTTTCCGTCGCGTCCAAGCTTCTGCAGCAGTTCTTCCTCAATACGCGCTCGCTCTGGCATGACAAATTGAGCGTGGCACAGTATGACCCTGAGCTCCGGCATAGCTTTTGAAACAGCCATAGCAAAAGACTGGGCGCGTGCGACAGTATTGCAAACGACCCCAGCGCACCCTCCATTTGACAGCTTATCTTTAAGAATGTCAATCCTCGCTTCATCCGGGATTATCTCTGTGCGCACCTTGATTCGACGTCCATCTCCTGTCAACGTTCGTTGCCTCACCTGGCCTCCATCTGACCACGTCAACAGGGGATATTCTATACTCGTCCGCCACTCAGAGGTGTCTTTTTTCCTGGGTTTTATGCCCAAATACGCATCCATCAATTGTGATCGTGCAGCTGCCGGCAGCGTTGCCGAGAGCAGCACAACCGGCGTTCCCCATGCGCCCAGCCATTGCAATACCCGCTGCAAATAGCGGCTCATATAGGCATCATAGGCATGAACCTCGTCTACGATGACAACTTTGCCTGCCAAACCCAGTTGTCGAAGCATGACATGCTTGCGACGCAAGGCTGCCATCAACAGTTGATCTATCGTGCCGACAACAAAGCTCGACAGCAGCGCAGTTTTCTTGCCCTGGAAAAAGCTGTGAACCTCCAGGCCGCTTTCCTCTCCAACCGTGACATCCTCCGGTGTTCCCTTCAGCAGATCCTGATAGAGTGGATTCATCATCGCCATACGATGGCTCAGCATGATCGTGTTTACCGCATCCTCGCTTTGACGCTCCGCCCAATCCTTTAACCTGCCAAACAACGCGTTGGCCGTTGCCTGAGTCGGTAGCCCGAAAAATATGCCCCCTGCACCTGTTTGAAAAGCTATCAGTTCCGTCACAGCCAGTGCAGCTTCTGTCTTTCCTGAGCCCATCGGCGCCTCAAGGATTATCAAACCTGGCACAAGCATCTGTGAAGCTGTTTGCGCTGCTTCAATTTGCATGGGGCGTGGAATGAATGGCGTCTCCCCCCTCCCGAAACGCAAGTCATAGATCCGATCTGCCCAGAATGCTTCTGCTTCCGTTTGCCAGCATGCAGGCAACTTCAATCGTTCCAAAGCATCTTGAAAACGATGTTCGGAATCTGCATCCCGCCCATCATCCTCAATGGGAATCATCGGAAAATAATATGTATTGCTCGAAATCCAATCCGCCATGATCAAAAGACCGCAAAGGAGCATCTGCGATGCATCAGAAAGGGTTGGCAATTTATCCAAAGGGATGCCGCCTTGTGATACGGCCCAATGAATTATCTCCTCTTGCGCCTGCGTCCAGGTATTCCCATCCTCGCTTCTTCCTCTTATCAAATGTTCATAATTATTCCATATAAACCGTAGTTTTTCGGCATCCTGCGGTTTTCCATGATGCGCCCCTATGATCGATGCAATACCAACCGGTGCGCCTGCAGATAAAAGAAGCGCCTCTCCCGCAGCCGCGTGGGTTACCGCGTATACCGAAGGCCAAAAAGTTGGATATCCCGACTTTTCAAGGCGTTCAAGAAGTTCCGGCATTCCGCCAGAGTTTGCTATATGTGCAACAAATGACGGCGTCGCTTTTCCCAGATCATGAAGCATGCCCAAGCAGTTAAGAACTGCTCGCTCCGTAGCATGGTCGAAATCTGGAAGCATAGCCAGTCGTTCGCTCCTTGGCAACCATTCACGATACAGCCACTCCAATATGTTACTCGTATCCTTTAGATGAATCGGCAACGGCAGCCATGAATTGCGCTCACGATCGCATTTGGCAGGTATAGCATATAGTCTGGAATCAATATCTTCCATCCCCATACCCCCGTCTTCTATTCATCGCTTCGTTAAGCAAAGATTATTAATAATATGATATCATGCATTCAAAAAACAGTCAATATATGCACTTGCTTTCTAAGGGTAATTTCTTGGACTTGTATCGATCTCACTGTAATTGTTTACATTCCAGCTGTCATTATGCGTTTTATCTGTAAACAAAAGCGGCTGCCTCAAAATGATCCTTTCATGTCATTTTGAGACAGACGCTTTGATCATACAGGATACAGGGATTCTGTCAGCCCTTCACCGCGCCGGCGACCATGCCCTTGATGATCTGGCCGTTGAAGGCGAAGTACATGATCACGATGGGCGCCATGGTGATCAGCATGGCGGCCATCTGCTTGGGATAATCGGAGGCGAACTGGCCCTTGAACTGGGTCAGCGCCAGCGGCACCGTCTGCAGGTTGACGTCGTTCATCAGTACCAGGGCGAATGAGAACTCGTTCCAGCAGCCGAAGATCTGTATGATGGCGATGGTCACCAGGATCGGACGGCACAGCGGGAAGATGATGGTCCACAGTGAACGGGAGAAGCCCGCGCCGTCGATGGACGCCGCCTCCTCCAGCGCCACGGGGATGCCCTTGACATAGCCCTCCGTGAGGAAGATGCCCATGGGCAGGCCGAAGGACACATAGGGGAACAGCAGGGTGTACCACTTGTCCAGCAGGTTGGCGTCCTTGAACACCACGTAGATGGGCACCAGCAGCGAATGGATCGGGATCAGCATGCCCATCAGGAACATCAGGTACAGGGGCCGGTTCAGCTTGAAGCGCACGCGGGCCAGTATGTAGCCCACGATGAAGCTGAGCAGCACGATCAGTATGATCGATATGCCGGTGGTGCGCAGGCTGTTCCACATGGACTGCCACAGGTGATAGTCCTTGTTGGAGAGGATCTTGACGTAGTTCACCGGGTCCCAGACCTTCGGAAGGCCGACGATGTCGGCGTTGAAGGCGCGCTTCTCCTTGAAGGAGGAATAGAACATCCAGACCAGCGGGAAGATGCAGCTGAGGGAGAAGATCCAAAGCACCAGGTTGATCAGCACCGTGCCGATGGCCTTGCCCACCGGGGAGGTCTGGCGCACGGCGGTCATTTCGCTCTTCTGCATGGATCACACCTCCATTCTGCGGGTGGCCCGCTTGACCAGCCACTGGCTGCCGCCGATGACGGCCAGGGACAGCACGAATATCGCCACGGAGATGGTGCTGCCGTAGCCCAGGTTGGACTGCTCGAAGGAGACCTTGTAGCCGTACATGGCCATCACCATCGAGGAATAACCCGGTCCGCCGGCGGTCATGGTGTAGATGTTGTCGAAGGCCTTCATGTTGCCGGCGATGCACAGCGTCAGGCAGACCAGCAGCGTATTGCGGATCAGGGGCAGCGTGATGTGCACGGCGGTCTGGAAGCCGGTGGCGCCATCGATCTCGGCGGATTCGAAGATGGATTTGTCGATGCCGGCGATAGCGGAGAACATGATGACCATGTAATAGCCGATGTACTGCCAGATCAGCGGAATGGACACGTACAGCATGATGTTCTTGGTATCGTTCAGCCAGACCTTGGCCCACTCGGGACGGCCCAGCACATTGATGATGAACCAGTTCAGTATGCCGTACTTGTTGTGATACACCATGCTCCAGATCATGCCGATGCAGACGGCGGAGATGGTGCTGGGGAAGAAGCCGAAGGTGCGGTGGATGGTCTGGCACTTGGCCAGGCGGGAATTGGCGAACAGCACCAATATGAACGCGATGCCGATCTGGCCGATGATGCAGGCCGCCACCAGATAGAGGTTGTGGCCGAAGGACGCCCAGAACACCTGGTCCGCGAACAGCTGCTTATAGTTGGCAATGCCGTTGAATATCTTGTTGGGGCCGCTCTTCCACTCGAAGAAGCTGTACACCAGCGCGGAGACCAACGGGAAGAACACGGTGAATATAAACAGGGCAACCGGGATCAACAGGTACAGATAGATGGTTGATTTCTTGGGCCTGATGGAATCAAGCATGCACTGTCCCTTCCTTTCCTTTTGTTGGTAAGCGCACTTCCGCTCCCACGCCTCGCAAGGCGCTGGCGCAGCATGGGACCGGAAGCGGCTGTCAATACAGGGCAGCCGCCCGTCCGCTTTCGCAGACGGACGGCTGTCGGTCAGTCATAAGGTTATCAGCTGTTGTACACAGCGTCGTAAGCCGCCTGGGTGTCGGCCGCGACGGTGGCGGGATCCTTGTCGCCGTTCAGCATCTCCTGCATCTCGGTGTTCAGCACGCTCCAGATGGAGGAATCCAGGTAGGAGTCGTAGATCTCGCAGGTGTCGGTATCGACATAGGACCAGTTGTAGAAGTCCTGGGTCTGCTGGTCGAAGGCGCTCAGGTCGACGTCGCCGGCGCTGGTCAGGCCGCCCAGGGCGTAGTTCTCAGCCACATAGGAGGAGAAGGCGGGGCCGGTCAGCTCGTAGCACAGGTCGATGGCGGCGGCCAGCTTGTCGGGATCCTCAGCCAGCTTGGGGTTGATGGCCATGGCATAGCCCAGGCCGATGTTCTGGCTGTTGGGATACAGCTCGGCGTCCGCGGGCTGCGGCAGCACGGCGATGCCCATGTTGTTGTACTTCTCTTCGTTGCCGTCCTTCAGGGTCTGCCAGATGTAGGACCAGTCCCAGTTGCCGCCGATGAAGGCCGCGGCGTCGCCGGAGATGAAGTACTCGCGGGCGTCCTCGTTGGTCACGGCGTTGAAGTCGGCGTTGAAGATCTTGGTGTCCTTGAACAGGCGCTGGGTCTCGGTCAGGCACTTCACGAACGCTTCGTCGGTGAACTTGGCGCCGGTGTTGGCGATCAGGCTAGCGAACCATTCGGGACCGGTGTAGCGGTTGCCCAGGGTGGACACGAAGTCGGAGTTCAGCTGCCACTGGCCGCCGTTGCCGAAGGCGATGGTGTCGATGCCTTCCGCGGAGAACTTCTCAGCGGCTTCCTCGACCTCAGCCCAGGTGGCGGGGAAGGTCTCGTAGCCCTTCTCGGCCCACATGGCCTTGTCGTAGATCACGATGGTGCAGGTGCCGCCGGTCAGCACGGGCAGGCCGTAGATCTTGCCTTCGGGCGTGGTGAAGGGGGTGAAGTAAGCCTGATTGTAGGCATCATAGTAGGGGGAAGCCTTGATGATGTCGGTCATGTCCATCACCAGGTTCTGATTCGCCCAGGCGATGGTGTTCATGCCCTGGAGCAGGAACACGTCGGGCAGGTTGTCAGCCGCCGCCAGGGTGGCGACCTGGGTCTTGTACTCGGCGTTGGCCAGCACGTTCTCGGTCAGGGTGATGTCGGGATGGGCCTCTTTCCAGGCCGCGATGGTGGTACGGAAGCCGTCGGAGCCGCCGTTGCCCTCGGACTCCTCGGAGGTGGAGAAGTGCATGAGCACCAGCTCGCCCTTATAGGCCAGATCGGTAGCGGCCACGGGCGTAGCGGCGAACGCGACGGCGCTCATGGCGAACAGGGCCAGGACGAGAACCAGACTGATTACCTTTTTCATGTGCGGTAACCTCCTTGAATTTTTGTGGCAATCTCTTGCCTCGATCCAATAAAAACCTACTGTCTTATCGGATTGCACACCAATTTTATACCATTGTTTATTTCTTGTCAATACATCGTTTTCGTTAAGTTTTGCGCATCACTAACTTTTTGGGCGAAATGCCGTTAAAAACCCCCCGGAATTGCCCGAAAGCGGCAATTCTGAGGGGTTTTGATTTGAAACGGGTGACGATTCAGCGTCAATCCTCCGCGCCGGCATCCAGCAGCCACAGAAAGTCGCCCGCGGGCACGGTCAGGCCTTCGGCGCGCACGCGACTGCCCGCCCACAGGTCGGTAAAGCTGCCGCCGCCCTCGATCCCCGCGGGCTTCGGCCATTCGGAGAAGTTGAACAGCGCGATCAGCCGCTCGCCCTTCACGCGGCGCTCGATGCCCAGCAGGGAATCGTCCACCGCGTTCGCAAGACGCACCCCGGCATCCGCGCCGAAGGCGGCGTGTTCGGCGCGCAGGGCCTCCAGCCGTTTGACCGCATCAAACATGCGCCCCTGGGGGGTCGATCCGTCGCCACGCCTTTCGGCGGCGCTCCAGTCCATGTCCCCCCGGTGCAGGTAGCGGCTGTCCCCGGCCTTCAGCGGGTCGTCGTGGTAGGTATCGTCGTTCAGCTGGGCGATCTCGTCGCCGCTGTACAGCACCGGCACGCCGCTGAGGGTAAACATCAGCGCGTGCAGCGCGATGTCCAGGGTCAGGGCCTGGTCGAGCGCCCTGCCGTCTCCGTTTTCCAGCGCCGACTGCACGCCGCACAGCGAGGCGGTGGTGCCGCACAGCCGGGCGTCGCCCAGGCGGGGATCGTCGTTGTACAGCTCGCCCCGGGCGGGACTGCCGGGCCACTTGCCGGTCAGGTAGTCGTTCAGGTACTTCTTGTGGGGGATCTCCGACTGGCCGAACTGACCCAGGTAATCGTAGTCCAGGCCCCAGCCGATGTCGTCGTGGCAGCGCAGGTAGTTCAGGAAGGTGTACTGCCCCGGCAGGGCGAACACCTGCTCCAGCTGGTTGCGCAGCAGCCGCACGTCCCGGGTGGCCACGGTGTGCCAGATGGAGGCCATGGTGGTCACGTTGTACAGCATGTGGCACTCCGGCTTGTAGACGCTGCCGAAGTAGGGCGCCACCTTGTCCGGCGCCATGACCACCTCGCCCAGCAGCAGCGTGCCGGGGCAGACGATCTCGCAGGCCATGCGCATCATGCGCACCAGCGAATGCACCTGGGGCAGGTTGCGGCAGTTGGTGCCCAGCGACTTCCATATATAGGGCACCGCGTCCAGCCGGATGATGTCCACGCCCCGGTTGCACAGGTACAGCATGTTGTCGGTCATGTCGTTGAACACCATGGGATTGGCGTAGTTCAGGTCCCACTGGTAGGGCCAGAAGGTGGTCATGACCACCTTGTGCAGCGCCTCGCACCAGCTGAAGTTGCCCGGCGCGGTGGTGGGGAACACCTGGGGCACGGTCCGCTCGTATTCGTCGGGCACGATCCAGTTGTCATAGATGAAGTAGCGGGCCATGTCGGTGGGATCGCCCTTCCGGGCCCTGCGCGCCCACTCGTGGTCCTCGCTGGTGTGGTTCATCACGAAATCCAGGCACAGCGCGATGCCCCGCCCGTGGCAGTCCCCGGCGAGGGCCGCCAGGTCGTCCATCGTGCCCAGCTCCGGCTGCACCTTCCGGAAGTCGGATACGGCATAGCCGCCGTCGCTGCGCCCCTCCGGGCTCTCCAGCAGCGGCATCAGGTGCAGGTAGTTCACGCCGCAATCCTGTATGTAATCCAGCTTCTCCCGCACGCCGTTCAGCGTGCCGGCGAAGGCCTTGACGTACATCAGCATGCCGGTCATGTCGTGGCCCCGGTACCAGTCGGGATCGTCCTCCCGCCGGGCGTCGATGGCCCGCAGCGCTTCCGGCCTGTCCAGCCAGGCGCGGTGCAGCATATTCACGAAATAGTCATAGGCCTGCATGTCGCCGTGGTACAGCTCGCAGTACAGCCATTGCAGCTCGTCCTCGTGCCGGGCAAAGCGCGCGGCAAAGGTCGCGTCCCACTTGCTCTTGTCCATCCTCCAACCCCCCAGTGAATGTTATTTTTCCATACATTATCATAACATGGATCGGCGGAGAATGCAAATAAAATCTGCTATGTGAACACTCCGCCCGTGAACAGGGTCATCAGCAGGCCCTCCAGCTGCTCGGCGGTGGCGGCGCAGTCCTCCTGGGCGTAGCGGCGGGCGACGCTGGCCACGCCTCCGGCGTAGAAGCTGACGGCGTAGCGGCGGGCGCAGGGGTCGGCGCTGCCCAGGAAGCAGTCGCAGCCTTCCAGCGCCTCGAAGAAGGTGTCGTAGAGCAGATGGTCGATGTGGTTCTCCACCAACAGCTTAATCAGCCGCTGGTTGCGCAGCAGGTATTCGCTGTAGCCCCGGCACAGCCGGCGCAGGCCCTCCTGCCCCGCCCCGCCGCCGTGCGCCGCCCCGGGCGCGCAGCAGGCCCGGGATTGCAGCGTGAACACCATCACGTTTTCCCGGCTGGTGAACAGGGTATAGAAGGTCTGCCTGGATATGCCCGCCGCCTTGCACAGCTCGCTGACGGAGATCTGGGCGTAGGGCTTCTGGGCGATCAGGCGCATCATCGCGTCGGCCAGCTGCCGCTGGGAGGCCAGCGCCGTCTTGTTGGTTCCGCAGTACATCCGTATCCTCCAAGTGTAGGTATCAATTCGTATTGTGGCGGCAGAATACCGCCGCTGTTCCCGTTACAGCTCAGGGTATCCCGACGAATGGGAATCTATCGAGGGAACAAGGAACAGGGAACAGGGAACAGGGAACAGGAAAAGCCGCGCACGGAACGTTACAACCATGCCAGAGGAACCGTTCCCGCGACGAGGCGAAGTATGAAAGCCTTGTAGAGCCCCCTAAAGGACTATTACAGCATCTCTTAATTAACCGGACTGTATAATCTGCAAAAGTATTAGTTCAGCCATGGCGGCGCAGGCGCCGCGACACGAAGTTAGTCCTTTAGGGCCGCTACATCTCGCACAACCTCGGAATGTTCGCGGCACCCGCCATTCCTGTTCCCTGTTCCCTGTTCCCTGTTCCCCATTCCCCGTTCCCTTACACTACCCTATGCATTTCCGCCAACATCCCGACAAATCAGGATTTGCTTACGACTGAACAATTACGTAAATATTATAGCAAAAGCCTTGACATCTGTCAAGGTTTGTTGTATCATGCTGTAAACTTGACAAATGTCAAGGTAATTGCACGCAATCAGGAGGTACGCATATGTCCGTCATGCCTTTGTACAATATCATCGCCCTGCCCGGCGCGAAGCTGTGGCTGCAGACCAGGATCTATAAGGAGCTGACCGGCAAGGCCCCCGCCGAGGGCGAGCGGGTGACGCTACTCATGCAGAAGGACGAGCAGCCCCGCGCGGGGCTGGACGGCGACAGCTTCCGGCCCATCGGCGTCACCGGCGCCATCTCGGAGGTCAGCGCCAACGGCTTCGTCTGCGTGGACATCCAGAACCGGGTGAACATCGAGGAGGTCGCCGTGCTGCGGGACCGCAGCTTCAGCATGACCGTCTCCCGCCGGGCGGACGTGGACGACCTGGACCCCGCCGACGCCGCCCGGCGCCTGACGGGCGTGAAGGACCGCATCCTCAGCTTCGCCCGGGGCAAGCAGTGGGAGGGCATGCTGCGCGGCTTCGCGGCCCACTGGGACAGCCTGTGGACGGTGGCGGCGGCCATGTCCCCCTGGCTGAGCGCGCCCGCGGAGGAGCGCTACGCGCTGCTGGCCGAGGACAGCCTGTCCGCCCGCTTCGACGCCCTGGAGCAGATGCTGCTGGAGGGGCTTGAGCTGGCGGACGTGCAGAGCGCGGCCCAGAGCGCCCAGCAGGAGGATCACGAGAAGCTGTATCGGGAATCGGCCATCAAGAAGCAGATCGAATACCTGCAGAAGGAGCTGGACGCCCTGCACCCGGAAAACGTCTCCGAGCTGCGGCGTCTGGAGCTGAAGCTGGAGGAGGCCGGGATGAACGAGACCGCCCTGAAGGAGGGGCGCAAGGTGCTCAACCGCATCAAGGGCGAGGGCGCCAACAGCCCCGAGGCAGGCATGCTCACCGACTGGCTGGACCTGCTGACCAGCCTGCCCTGGAAGAAGGCCGAGGCGAAGGACATTTCGATGGACGAGGCCCGGGCCGCGCTGAACGCCGGGCATTCCGGCCTGGACAAGGTGAAGAAGCGCATCCTCCAGCAGCTGGCGGTGATGCGGCTGAAGGGCCGCCAGTCCGGCTCGATCCTGTGCTTCGTCGGCGCGCCGGGCACCGGCAAGACGTCCATCGGCGAGCGCATCGCCCAGGCCCTGGGCCGCGAATACGTGCGGGTCTCACTGGGCGGCGTGCGAGACGAGGCCGACATCCGCGGCCACCGGCGCACCTATATCGGGGCCATGCCGGGGCGCATCATCGACGGCATCCACAAGTGCGGGGCCAACAACCCGGTGATGGTGCTGGACGAGGTGGACAAGCTGTCCCAGAGCTACAACGGCGATCCCTCCAGCGCCCTGCTGGAGGTGCTGGACCCGGAGCAAAACTTCTCCTTCACCGACCACTACCTGAACGTGCCCTTCGACCTGTCGGACGTGCTGTTCATCTGCACCGCCAACACGCTGGACACCATCCCCGAGCCGCTGCTGAACCGCATGGAGGTCATACGCTTCCAGGGCTACACGCCCATCGAGAAGCGCGAGATCGCCCGGAAGCACCTGCTGCCCCGAGCCATGGCCGAGGTGGGCATCCCCGACGGCGCGCTGACGGTTTCCGACGAAGCCATCGAGGCCGTCATCGAAAACTACACCCGTGAGGCGGGCGTCCGCGGCCTGAAGAAGCGCATGGACCAGCTGTGCCGCAGCGCGGCGGTGGCCATGGTGGACGACCCCAAGGCGAAGCTGTCCGTCACCGGTGACAACCTTTCGGCGTATATGGACATGAACCCGGTGCGCCGCAAGCGCGTGCCCGGGGACGCCCGCCCCGGCATCGTCACCGGCCTGGCCTGGACCCCGGTGGGCGGGGACATACTGTATATCCAGAGCCTGCTGACCCACGGCAGCGGCCAGCTGACCGTCACCGGCCAGCTGGGCGACGTGATGAAGGAATCGGCCCGGATCGCCGTCAGCCTGGTGAAGGCCATGCTGCCCCAGCAGGCGCAGGCGCTGGCGGAAAGCGACCTGCACATCCACGTGCCCGACGGCGCGACCCCCAAGGACGGCCCGTCGGCGGGCATCACGCTGACCACCGCGCTGGCCTCGCTGCTGACGGGCGTGGCCGTGCCGCCTTCGGTGGCCATGACCGGCGAGGTGTCGCTGCAGGGCGACGTGAACCCCATCGGCGGCCTGCCGGAGAAGCTGATGGCCGCCCAGCGCAGCGGCGTAAGGCGGGTGTTCATCCCCCGGGACAACCTGGACGACCTGAAGGACGTGGCGGACGAGGTGAAGCGGGCGCTGGAGATCGTTCCCGTGGACAGTGTGGCCGAGGTGCTGCTGGCCCTGGGCATGCCGGTGGAATCCGGGATGCCGAAGGCGATGTGATAATGTTATGTCATAGCTGTTCAGGCAAATGCAAATACTGATTTATCGAGCTGTGCTCGATAAATCAGTATTCAGGTTTTAGGTTTTAGGGGTTAGGTTTTAGGGGTGGTGCAAAGAAATCCGTCAGGATTTCTACCTTCCCTAACACCTAAAACCTATAACCTAAAACCTAACTACTGATTTGTCGCAGCGCGACAAATCAGTAGTTCCCTGACTGAATATATGCACCGATATCAAAGCCCCCCCTTCCCCGCCCTGGCGCGTCGGAAGGGGGATTCTTTGTCTGCCCAATCTTACTTTGACCGTTGACATTTTTCGCTTATACCATTATAATTTTTATAACGGTTTTCGAAAAAATGACCACTTCAAGGAGAGAAGCGCCTATGGACATCCGTTATTCCTGCAACCAGCGCGATTTCAAGCGCTACACCACCGAGGAGACCCGCAACGAGTTCCTGATCGAAAAGCTGTTCGTGCCCGACGAGGTCGTGGCCGTGTACAGCCACGTGGACCGCATGGTCACCCTGGGCATCATGCCCGTGAGCGACACCGTGGCCATCGACAAGGGCATCGACGTGTGGAAGAACTTCGGCACCCACTTCTTCCTGGAGCGCCGGGAATGCGGCATGTTCAACGTGGGTGGCGCGGGCACCGTCACCGTGGACGGCACGGTGTACGAGCTGGGCTACAGGGACTGCCTGTACATCACCCGCGGCGCGAAGGAGGTCACCTTCGCCTCCGATCATCCGGCGCAGCCCGCGAAGTTCTACGTGGTGTCCGCCCCGGCCCACACCAGCTATGAGACCCGCCTGATCCGCATCGCAGACGCGGCCAAGAAGCCCTGCGGCGCGGCCGAGACCAGCAACAAGCGCGTCATCAACCAGTTCATCCACCCCGACGTGCTGAAGACCTGCCAGCTGTCCATGGGTATGACCGTTCTGGAGCCCGGCAGCGTGTGGAACACCATGCCCGCCCACACCCACGAGCGCCGCATGGAGGTCTACTTCTACTTCGAGGTGCCCGAGAACGAGGTCGTGTTCCACTTCATGGGCGAGGGCACCGAGACCCGCCACATCGTGATGCAGAACGAGCAGGCCGTCATCTCCCCGTCCTGGAGCATCCACGCCGGCGCGGGCACCTGCAACTACACCTTTATCTGGGCCATGGGCGGCGAGAACCAGGCCTTCGACGACATGGACAACATCCCCACCACCGAGCTGAGGTAATACCGGAGCCGTGAATCTTCGACTGTGCGCAAGGGGACACAGGTTGTCCACGCGCGCGAGGCGACGGGCCCCCAAACCGCCTGTGTGACACGCAGGCGGTTTTTGCGTTATCATCTTTTGACTTTTGTCCCCATCGGGGGCGGTGTGTGCTATAATCAAGAATGGAGTTTTGTATAAAGGGGTGAAGTGCATGGCATTGCTGCGCGTCGGGGGCTTGAACCCCGGAAAGCGACGGGATGAACTGCTTTCCAACTACGATGGCGAAGAGCCCTATATGCCGGGAGGCTATGACACGCCCTACAACGGCGAGGAGCCCTGGATGCCCAACAAAAGCGCGTCGGATTACGACGACGACCGCTACGACGACGACTACGACGATGACTACGACGACGATTACGTCGATGACCGCTACGACGACCGCTATGAGGACGGGCGCTATGACGGCGGCTATCGCCGCAGCCGCTATGACGACGACTACGGCTACGACGACGACTATGACGACGACCGGGACGATGACCGCGCCCCGTATTACGACGCGCCCGAATACGATCCCCGCCGGGACGAGCGCCCCGACGGCCTGATGCGCTTTTTGGACGAGAACGACTGGCCGACCTGGCTGCTGCTGGTGCTGCTGCCCCCGGTGGGCATCTGGCTGCTGTGGCGCCGGCGGCGCTATCCCACCGGCGTGAACATCGCGCTGAGCGTGCTGTCGGCGCTGTGGATGGCGGCGGTGATCTACGTGCTGGTGGCGAGGCCCTTCAAGCCCGCCAACGACACCACCATCACGCCGCAGGTCGTGGGGGTCACTACGCCCGCGCCCACCGCCGTGCCCGAGGTCGAGGAGGCGGAACCCGCCGAGGCGGTCGTGGCGGAGGTGGTATCCACCGAGGCGGTGGACGACCTCAACGCCGTCTTCACCGTGGAGGGCGGTCCCTACTACCACCAGACCGAGGACTGCGTGGTCATCGGCGAGGACGCGCAGACCGCGCGTGTGTCCCGCAACAGCGCCATCGACAGCGACCTGATGGCCTGCCCCTACTGCATCGGCGGCCAGTACAGCGACGGCGCCTTTGACCTGGTATTCGTCAACGCCGACACCGAGGACCGCAGCAACGTCATGGTGTGGTGCTCGCCCTACAACGGCTCCTTCCACATCAAGGCGGATTGCAGCGACATGGGCAATAGCGCCCACGAGGTCAGCCTGAAGGACGCGCTGCTGATGGCCAAGACCGCCTGCCAGACCTGCTGCCCCAGGGCCGGGATCGACGTGTATTGCACCGTCGACGGCACCTATTACCACATGGACGACGAGTGCTCCGGCATGCGCAACGCCAGCCGCGTCACCTACGCGGAAGCGCGGGTGACGGGCAAGAAGCGCTGCCCGACCTGCATCGGCGGCGAGGACGAGACCGAGGCCCTGGCCGAGACCGGGGGCGCGGGCGACGGCGATGCCCAGGCCCAGGCCGAGGGCTACTACGTCTACGCCACGCCCAAGGGCACCTACTACCACGTCAATTCCACGTGCTCGGGCATGCAGAACGCCCAGCAGGTGTTGCTTTCCGACATGCTCAAGGAAAACCGCCCGGCCTGCCCGAAGTGCTGCCCCAACGCGGAATCCACGGTGTTTGCCGAGAAGGGCAATCCCTATTACCACTCCTACGCCACCTGCTCGGGCATGACCCACGCCACCCAGGGCATACTGGTCAACGCGCTGGTGGCCGGGCTGACCCGCTGCCCCGAGTGCTGGACCGCAGGCGGCGAGGCCGCCGGCAGCGACGGGACGTGACAAAATAGATCGGGCGTTGCCCGACTCACATATAATACCGCCCCTTCTAATTATAGAAAGGGGCGGTAATCCTTACTGTAGCTTTGATACATTTATTGGAGGAAGTACAATTGGTGCCATACCGGGTTGTGACGTCATTAGGGTAACTTGACTCCGTACAAACGGATACATGATCGCTATAGTATTGTTCTGTATTAGTACCTCCTCATTTGCTTTACCATCATCTTCAAAATCGAAAGTAGCATTTGCTATGATCTCCAGATGAAGATCAGACTTATCAATACTCAAGTTTAGAGTAACAAAGAACTCATGTTCTTTTATCATCTCTATCTTTTTTTTCAGATTGACGTTTAGTTCGCCATTCTCTATCTTGGGTTCTCGCTCTATAAGACATTTGCTAAAAAACAAGTCATGCATTGACAAACTTGATTTCATCTGATCAATGTTCATATTTTCCTCCATTAAGCAGCAAATATAAAATCAGCACAACTGTTGTCATAATAAACCGCTTGTGGCAGGCCTATAAAATCATTGTGATTATCAACAGCATATCCGATTGTCTCACAAGATACTTCATCGGTTACAAAACTTGTTCCATAAACTTTTTGAAACAAACCTTGCTTATCCGATTCTTTCGCTTGAAGGATAACACCATGCTCCTCTTTAACAAATGCAAGAAACTCATCAACTAACGACTTCATCATCCTGCCCTCCCGTTCCAAGAATCGTAATTATGGATGCGTCCTTAACGCAGTAAATTGTCTCCACCCCAAATATTATATCCAAACCGTTAGCAAACTCAATTGCTTCTGCGTAATCCGCTTGTGGCCTCTGCCTGAAAATGCCTATTACCATGCGCTTGTTATTTGTCTTTGCGTAAAACTCAATTAGCCAAGACCTCATTCGAATCACAAGCTCTTGATCGTCCATCCCTTCGCAATTCAGGTCATACCCATCCAACTGTTTGACATATGTTTCAAAATCCACCAAATCTCTATACACTCTTAGATCAAATATCTCCGACTTAGGAATATTCTTAACCTCGGCATAGATAACAGCCGGTTTATACTTATTCTTTGTTCTATTGCGTTTATCTGCGCAAGTCCTATTCGCTGACCACCAAGCTTTCGCCTTTATATCATAAAAGTATACTCCTGCGCCGCACCAGCTGTTCTCTGGACGGCTCAAAATGAATCCTTCGCAGAGAATCTTTTTTGCTGCTTCCTCATCTGTTCCATGATAGAGAGTCAAGAATGATTCTGTGAATTCTCTCAACTTTATTCTCCCCTATTAATTGCGGATGACATAGTATACCATAAACTATATTTGTACGCAATATCTATATAATCAGAAGTTACTTCATTGAACAGATACGTCCGGAATAATTCACCACGTCAGTACCTCGCAGCCGTCCTCGGTGATGGCCACCAGATCCTCCACCCGGACGCCGAATTTGCCGGGCAGGTAGATGCCGGGCTCGATGGAGAAGATCATGCCGGGGCGGGTGACGGTTTCGCTGACGGAGGAGCAGTCCGGGAACTCGTGCTCGTCCAGGCCGATGCCGTGGCCGGTGCGGTGGGTGAAGTACGGGCCGTAGCCGGCGTCCTCGATCACCTTCCGGGCGGCGCGGTCGATGTCCTTCATCTTCACCCCGGGCCGGCAGGCGGCGATGCCCGCGCGATTGGCGGCGGTGACGATCTCATGCACCCGCTTTTCCTCGTCGGTGACCGCGCCGAAGTGCACGGTGCGGGTCATGTCGCTGCAGTAGTGCCGCCAGAGCAGGCCCACGTCCATGATGACGGTGCTGCCCGGCACCAGCTTCGTGCCGTCGCTGTCGTGATGGGGCTCCGCGCCGTTGGGACCGAAGCAGATCAGCGGCGTGAAGCTGGGGCCCGGTGAGCCCAGCTCCTGGGCGATCTGTATGTACAGCGCCTGGATCTCCTTTTCGGTGACGCCCTCATGCAGGGCCCTGGCGATGCGATCGCAGACCTCCACGTTCTTCCTTGAGCTGATGCGCATCAGCTCGAGCTCCTCCGCGTCCTTGGTCAGGCGGGCGTCGTCCAGCGGCTGGCTGCCCAGGGCCGGCACGACGTCCGGGCGCTGCTGCATCAGGCGAATGGTGAAGTGGCTGGGCCAGGTCTTGTCGATGCCGACCTTCCCCGGCAGCACGTGGGGCGCCAGCACCGCCACGCAGTCGTCGGTATCCTCGTATTCGATCATGGGCACGTCCGTCAGCCCCTGCAGCGCGAACATGCGGTTGGCAAACAGCGTCATTTCGCCGCTGTCCTTCACCAGCAGCGCCAGCATGCGCTCGAAGGGCTCGCACCACACGCCGGTGAGGTAGTACACGTTTGCGGTGCTGGAGACGATGATCTGCCGAAGCCCGCAGGCGCGCATATTTTGGGTAACCTTTTCGATGCGATTGGTATTCATGCGCTTTTACTCCGTCTTTTCATTTTCTTCCGGCTGGAACCGCTCCAGCGCCACGCCGCCTTCGCTGAGCATCTGCCGGGCGAAGTCGTCGGGATAGCCTTCCCGGTACACCACCCGCCTGATGCCGGCGTTGACGATCATCTTCGCGCACAGCACGCAGGGCTGGTGGGTACAGTACAGCGTGGCCCCGTCGATGCTGCTGCCAAGGCGCGCCGCCTGTATGATGGCGTTCTGCTCGGCGTGCACGGCGTAGCACAGCTCGGCCCGGGTGCCCGAGGCGATGCCCAGCTTCTGGCGCAGGCACTCGCCCCGCTCCACGCAGGTCTTGATGCCCGCCGGCGCGCCGTTGTAGCCCGTGGTCACGATGCGCTTGTTTCGAACGATCACCGCGCCGATCTTGCGGTCCGGCTTGTAGCAGCTGGCCCAGCCGGAGATGGTGTCGGCCAGCTCCATGAATCGCGCGTCCCACTTGTCCATGGGCGCACCTCCTTGTACGGTTTGTATCTGTAGGGTTATTGGAGGCGGCAGGTTGCCGGCGTTACGGTCATGGCGGCAGATTGCCGCCGCCGCGATCGATTATCCCTTCACGCCGCCCGCGGTCAGGCCCGCGGCCAGATGCTTTTCGATGCACATGAACAGGATCACCACGGGCACGGTGGCCAGCAGCGCTGCCGCGAACAGGTATTGCCACTCGATCATGTTGAAGGAGCTGAACTGGGTGATGCCCACGGTGATGGGCTTGTTGGACGTCGTGGAGATCAGCACCGTGGAGATCGTATACTCGTTCCAGGCGTTGATGAACACGAAGATCAACGTGGTCACGATGCCGGGGGCCGCGATGGGCAGCAGCACCCGCAGCATGGCGCTGACGGTGCTGCAGCCGTCGATGCAGGCAGCCTGCTCCATCTCCGAGGAGATGGACACGAAGGTGCCCCGCAGCAGCCATATGGCGAAGGCCTGGTTGAAGGCCGCGTTGATGAATATCAGCCCCAGCAGGGAATCATTCAGGTGCAGCGTGTTCATCAGTCGGGAGATGCCCACCAGCAGCACCACCGGCGAGAACATCTGGCTCATGATCACAAAACCCAGGAACACCTTTCTGCCGGCAAAGTGCATACGGGCCATGGCATAGGCCGCCGGGATGCCGCACAGCAGCGCGATGGCCGTGGCGCCAACCGACAACAGCAGCGAGTTCAGCAGGTAGCGGAGCACGCCCCGGTCGATGATGTCCTTCAGGTTGCCCCACACCCATTTTGTCGGGAACATGTGCTGGAAGTACATGTCCGTGGTCTCCGCGTTGCTGCGGAAGCCGGTGATCACCATCACATAGTAGGGGTACAGTATGACCACGCACAGCACGACGACGAAGGCGATCAGCAGCGCCCGGGCCAGCGTATGCCTCGGGTCGCCGTCGGCGCAGACCACCGCGCACAGCCCAAACCCGACCAGCAGCGGCAGTGTGGCCAGCAGTGGCCACAGGGGACCGTGGCGCACGCCCCCCATCAGCTCCAGGACCTTATCCCCCGCCGTTCCCCCGTAGAGGAAGCCGTCCAACGTATGAAGCAGGGCCTCAGTGCCCGGGCGGGGCATGCCGTCCGAGGCCAGCTTGATCCAGCGGGTGAAGGCAAGGTTGCAGCTCATCATGAACACGGGCACCAGCAGCAGCGCCACAAGCCCCAGGCCAGCCGCGCCCATGCGCATGCCCCGCTTGCGGAGGTCCAGCTCCGGCCAGTCCGTGTCCATCGCGCCCATCATGCCCGCGCCCAGCAGCACTGCCGCCGCCAGCAGGCAGAGGATCAGGGCCAGCAGTATCCGGCCCGACGCCAGAGGGGAGCGCACGAAATCCCAGCCGGTGCGCCGCATCGCCTGGCGCACCTCAAAGGCCACCATGCTGGTCTTTTCGCCCTTGGAGTTGGTGCGCTCGGTGACGTTCTCGAAGAGTTGGGTGACCGCGCCCGTCTCTTCGCTGTAGCGGGCGGCCTCGGCCTCCACCTCGGCCTTCACGGCCTGGTACTTCTCATCCCCCACAAAGGTGTTGCCGGATTTCCTGGCGAACACCGTGACGGAAAATTCCCATATGGGCAGGCTCACCGCCACCAGGCAAAGCGCCGCCGCCAGCAGCGCGGCGATCAGGGCCCGACGGTTCACACGCAGCACGGCTTCAGGGGTGTTCAGCCTCATCACTGCTCCTCCTTCCGCATGGTGACCATCATGTAGACGCCGGCGCACACGCACAGTATGGCGAAGCCTATGACCGACATGGCCGTCGCCGGGCCCTTCTGGTTGTCATAGAAGGCCCGCATATACAGCAGCGTGACCATCGTGTCGGTCTTGTTGGCCGGCGCGCCTTTGGTGATGGTATAGATGATAGGGAAAGAGTTGAACACGTAGATGATGTTCAACACGGTGCACACCGTCAGCGAGGGCTTCACCAGCGGGATGGTCACGTTCCACAGCTTGCGCCAGAAGCCCGCGCCGTCCACGGTGGCGGCCTCATAGTAGGCGTTGTCGATGGACTGCAGACCCGCCAGCACCGTAAAGGCCACGAAGGGTATGGTGACGAATATGCCCACGCCGCACTCCCAGGCGAATTCGATCTGGTAGGTCGCCCGCCAGTTCACGGCACTTTTGATGATGCCCAAATTGAGAAGCACGTTGTTCAGGTTTCCGTACTCACCCTTGATGATGTAATTCCACACCGACGCCTGGATCACCAGCGACGTGGCCCAGGGGAATACCACGATGGATCGGGCGACGCGGCGGCCACGGAACTCCGCGTTCAGCGCCATGGCCGTGACGAAGCCCAGCAGCGTGCTCAGTCCCACCACCGACACCACCCACACCGCGGTGTTCTGCATGACGGTGCCGAAGGCCGGATCCCGGAACGCGGCCCGGAAGTTTGCAAAGTTGTTCCACGCGCCCACGACGCCCGCCTTGGAGATCTCACTCATGGACAGCTTGAACACGATGCCGATGGGAAACACGACAAATATCGACATCAACAGTATGCTGGGCAGCAGCCAGACATAGGGCTCCCACTTGTGCCGGATCGGTATGGTGTTCATGGGCAACGCTCCTTTTGTGAAGATGGCGTTTTTCAATTGAATTCCGCTCCCGACCCGAGGGGGCGGGAGCGGAAAACGACTATGCGGTTGGATTCGATCAGCCGTCGATCTTCGCCTGCAGGTCGTCCAGCAGCGCCTTCACGTCGCCGCCGGTCAGCGCCTGCTGCTCGACTTCGATGACACCCTGGCGGGCCACATCCCACTTGGGATTGGCGGTGGGATAGAACTTGCAGCTGTCCAGGACATCGAGCCACGCCTGGAAGGACGGGTCAGATTCGACCAGCGCCGCGACGGAGCTGTTGACGGCGGGCAGGAAGCCCTCCATGGAGACCCAGCCCACGTAGTTTTCCGGGGCGTAGAAGAAGCTGAGGAACTTGCCGATGGCTTCGTTGCGGGCCGCCTGATCGGGATAGGCGTCGTTCTTGAAGGCCATGATGCGGTCCATGACGCCGGTGGCACCGGGGGCGGCGCCTTCGTTCACAGGCAGCGCGGCGGTGGCAAAGTTGACCTCATAGCTCTTGTCCTTCAGGTAGCTGGGCAGCTGGTTGGGGGCGATGATCATCGCCAGCTTGCCGGCGCCGAACATATCCTGCAGGTCGTAGCGGGTCTGGGTGGCCGGGTTGGGGTTGGTAAAGCCCTTGTTGTACAGGCCGATGGCGTACTCGATGGCCTCGACGTTCTTGTCGCTGTTCACGACCAGGTTTCCGTCAGCATCCAGGAAGCCGCCGTCGTTGTTCCACACATAGTAGGAGAACGCGGCCTGGCCCTCGTCGGTGGTCATGTCGATGCCCCAGGGATACACATCGCCATTGTAGAAATCGACGATCGCCTGGCAGGCGTCTTCCAGCTCAGCCCAGGTGGTGGGCACTTCGATGCCGACCTCAGCGAGGATATCGGTGTTCACGTAGAGCGCGCGGGCGGAGGCCAGATCCGGCACGGCCCAGCACACATCGTCCATGATGGACTGCTCGATGAAGGACGGGAAGAAATCCGCGAACAGCTCGTCCGTGCAGTAGTCGGAGACCGGCAGCAGCAGGCCGTCGACGACATATTCGGAGAAGTTGTCGTTGTTCAGGATGTCGGGAGCGCTGTTGTTGGAGATACGGGTGCTGACCACGGTATCCAGGTCATTCCAGGAGACGACCTCCAGGTTCAGCTTGATGTCGGGGTTCGCTTCTTCGAACTTGGCGACGAAGTTCGTGCCATCCATGCCGTTGCCCAGGAACCAATTCTCGGTATTGGGCCCGTACTGGGCGATGATGACGTTCAGCGTGATCGGTTCCGCCTCCGCGAAGGCCGCGCAGCAGCCCAGCGCGAGCAGCATGGCCAGAGCCAGTGCCAGCATTCTCTTCATAAGAAATACCTCCTACTTTGATTGGATTACCGGGTCCATTATACCACAGGAAGGGGGATGTGTAAAGACGCAATTAAAAACCAATTGAATATTTGCCGGGTCAGTGGTACAATTGCCCTGTAATCAACGCTTACAGGAGAAAGCATATGAACAAGATCGAACGCATACGCGCCGTCATGGACGGCCGGGTGCCGGACCGGATTCCGATCATGACCCACAACTTCCTGATGGCCGCCCGGGAAGGCGGCGTCACCATGCGGCAATTCCGTCAATCCCCCCAAACCATCGTCAAAGTGCTGACAGAAAGCTGTGAGAAGTACGATACCGACGGCGTGCTCCTGGACGTGGACACCGCCCTCCTGGCCAGTGCCTGCGGGGCGGACGTGGCCTATCCGGAGGATATCGCCGCCGTTACGCTGGACAAACAGTCCCGCAGTATCCCGGAGATCCTCGAAGCCCTGGACCGGCTGGAGCTGGAAAAGCAACCCCGCATTGAACTATACCTTGAGACCATCGAGCGGCTGGCGGAATGGGGCCGGCGCAACCGGGTGTTTATCCGGGGCAATGCCGACCAGGGCAGCTTTTCCCTGGCCTGCCTGCTGGTGGGGATGAACCAATTTCTCGAGGACCTGCTGGACGAGGATTGCGAGGAGGACCTGATGACCCTGCTGGGGGCCACCTACAAAGTCAGCCTGAAGATGCACCGCCTGTGCCACGCCGCCGGCGCGGACTGCACCAGCTACGGCAACTGCCCCGAGGGCTGCTCGGTGATATCGCCCGCTCTGTTCAGGAAGTTCGGCAAGCCCTTTGAGACGCGGCTGGCCGCCCAGCTGAAGCAGGACGGCATCTTCACGCTCTGCCACATATGCGGCAGCGTCGATCTGATCCTCGAGGACCTCGCGCAGACCGGCTGCCCCATGTATGAGCTGGATTACAAGACCGACATCGTCCACGCCAAGGCCATAGCCAAGGGCCACTTCGCCATCTCCGGCAACATCGACCCTGCCCTGTTCACCAGCGGGACACCCGACGACATCCGCCGGGTGACCCGATCGCTGTGCGAGCTGTTCCGGGGAGAGGGCGGCCTGATGATCGGTCCCGGCTGCGCCCTCGGCCCGAACACGCCCCCTGAAAACCTGTTCGCCTTTGTCGATACCGTCAAACAATTTGGATGAACCGTTCTCCTTCCCTTCACATCCAGAGCGCGGCAGATGTCGCGGCCCCGGCATTATCGTTCTTCCACCCTCAGGCACACCGCGGTCATGTCGTCCCTCCTTCCCTCCCGGCAGGCCCCTTCGGCGGCGGCCAGGGCCTGTCGCGCCAGGCGGGGCATGTCCTCGCCCTCCCCGCGCATCAGCCGGGCCAGCGCCGCCTCACCGGCGGCGTCCATCACGCCGTCGCTGGCCATCAGCAGCACGTCGCCGGGCAGAAGCCGCGTCCTTTGGGCGCCCGGCTGCACCTTCTCCAGTATGCCCATGGGCAGGCGTCCGCCCTCCACCTTATGCAGCGCGCCGCCCCGCAGGATCAGCGAGGGGCAGGCCGCCAGCTTCACAAGCTCCGCCTCGCCGGTATTGAGATTGAAGATCAGCATGTCCACCGTGGCGAACATCTCCTCGCCGCCCCGGTTTAACAGCAGCGCGTTCACCGTCTCGATGGCCAGGCCGCAGGCCGCACCGGCCCGCAGGAAGCGTCCCAGCAGCCGCACCGCCACGGCGCTCTCCCGGCAGGCGGCCTCCCCGCTGCCCATGCCGTCACAGATCAGCACCAGCAGGCGCTCGTCGTCCAGCATGCAGGTCAGGTGGCTGTCGCCGCAGGGCGCGCCGGCTTCCCTGGAGGCGCAGGCGATGCCCGTCCGCACGCGCAGGCGCGGACGGCGCACGAAACGAAGCTCCCGCCCCAGCGGTCCCGCCGGGGCATAGCGCCGTCCGAAGGTATCGCCCAGGCGCAGGGCGGCCTTCCGCGCCAGCGCCCGGGTCCAGCTGCCCCGCTTCAGCGCGACGACGATCTCCACCCCCCTGCCGCCCAGCGCCGTGACCGATTCCACCCCGATGCCCGCCCGCTCCAGCGCGGCGGCGGCCCGCTCCGCCTGCCGGTTGCGCACCCGGAGGGCGCCTCCCTGTTGCAGGGCCAGCGCCTCGATCAGCTGGCGGGCCTGGTTGAACTGGGCGGAGATCAGCCGGTTTTCCGTGCCGCGCTTCAGCCCATCCCGGCGCGCCCGGGCAAAGTCCTCCAGCATGTCGCCGATGCGCTCGGGAATCAGCCGGCCACGGCGGCAGCGCCGGGACAGCTCCGGCGGCGCCTCGCCCTCAAACAACGGCGTCTCGCCGGACAGGGCCACCGCCCGGGCGATCAGGTCGCACAGCAGCCGCGCCCCGCCGTCTGACCCGCCCTGCCAGCATCCGGCATAACCGGCGCAGCCCTCGCACAGCTTATCCCTCAGCCGCTGCACCAGCGCATGTGCGTCCGGCAGCCCGGTGGGCGCGGCATAGCCCTCCGCCAGCTCGCCAAAGGCCGCCCCCAGCGCCCTGAGGCGCTCTGCGGAGGCCCGCTGTAGGCGCGCCGCCAGCCTCTGGGGGTCGCAGGGGTCCGGCGCGGGCTCCGCCAGGCGGGAAAAAAACCGCGCCCACGCCTGAGGCATGGGGGCGACCAGCAGCGACGACGCCCCGACGCAGATCAGCCATTGGGGCGGCGCGTTCAGCAGCAACCCCGCGCAGAGCATCGCAACGCTGGCGCAGACCGCCCGAACGGGCCGGGACCGTCCGCCGCAGAGCTGCGCCGCCGCACCGCCCACCGCCGTCAGCGCCATGATTCGCGGGTCCGCCCCGGCGACCAGCAGCGCCCCGCCGACGCCGACGCCCGCCAGCGCCCCTACGCCTGAAAGCAGCTGGGTCAGCGCGCCGCCCACGCACAGCGCCACCGGCAGCGAAAGCCGCGCCAATCCCAACAGCATAAACGCCCCCAGCAGAAACACGCCGGCCTTCTCCTCGACGCTCAGCCAGCGCCGCCTGGGATGCGCCTGCAGCGCTGCGCTGAAAAAGGGCGTCGCCGTGGCGGCGGCCACCGAGGCGGCGGCCACCGTCGCCGCCGAGGGCCAGATCGCCTCGCCCATCCCCGCCAGGCCGGGGATCAGCACGCCCAGGCCGGCCAGGACCGGACCGGCCGTCGCGTCCGGCCGGGTCGGCGAGCGCGCCTGCCGGCGGGGCATGGGGTCCGTCCCCCGGGCCTGTCCCGCCAGGCGCAGCCACGGCCCCTGCCCCAGCGCCCGCCGCAGCGCCGGGGACAGCGCGTCCCAGGCGATGCCGCCCCCCAGCACGATGGCCGCGCCCGCCGGAAGGCGCAGGTTGAACGCCGCCAGGCTTCCCTTCACCGCCCCGGCGAGGCAGCCCGCCAGCAGCGCCGCCCCGTTCTTTCCCGCCGCCAGCCCCGCCGCCAGGAACGCCATCCCAAACGGGGCCAGCAGCGGCGGCAGCTGGGCCCTGCACAGCAGGTATGCCGTCCCAGCCAGCGCAAGCCACACCAGCGCACGCCGCCCCAGCAACCCGGCCCCGTCCCAGTCCATCCTCCTGAATCCCGAAGCGACCCAACCGTCCATCCTTCGCAGCATCCTTCATTCCTCCCCTCGAGCGTGGCATTATTTATGCCGCCGGAGGGGCGGGTAGCACCGAATGGCGCGCACAAAAGTTGCCTTTTACCCGAAGCCCCTTGAAAACCGCGCTTCGGTTCGATAGAATAAATACAGTTGAGACAATCTATCGGAGGAGGCGCTGTCATTTTTGCTGAACGATGTCTTTGACGTGGTGGTGATCGGCGCGGGTCACGCGGGCTGCGAGGCCGCGCTGGCCTGCGCGCGGATGGGCCTTTCCACGCTGCTGACCACGCTGAACCTGGACGCCCTGGCGATGATGCCCTGCAACCCGTCCATCGGGGGCACGGCCAAGGGCCACCTGGTGCGGGAGCTGGACGCCCTGGGCGGCGAGATGGGGCGCGCCATCGACGAGGTCTTCATACAGTCCCGAATGCTGAATACCCGAAAGGGCCCGGCGGTCCATTCGCTGCGGGCCCAGGCCGACAAGAAGGCCTACCAGCTGCGCATGCGCCGGGCCGTGGACGACTGCGAAAACCTGACCCTGCGCCAGGCCGAGGTGCGGCGCATCGTCGTCGAAAACAGGCGGGTGACGGGTATTGAGACCACCACCGGGGGCCGGGTGGCCTGCCGGGCGGTGGTCGCCTGCTGCGGCGTGTACCTGAACAGCCGCATCATCATCGGCGAATGCAGCTGGAACGGCGGGCCCCAGGGGCTGATGGCCGCCAACGCGCTGACCCAGAACCTGATGGACCTGGGCTTCGACATACGCCGCTTCAAGACCGGCACCCCGGCGCGGCTAGACGGGCGGACCATCGACTTTTCGAAAATGACGCCCCAGGAGGGGGACGACCCCATCGTGCCCTTCAGCTTCATGACCGACGCCTCCACGCTGAAGAACCGGGCGCTGTGCTACCTGACCTATACCACGCCCCGCACCCATGAGATCATACTCAGCAACCTGCACCGCGCCCCGATGTATTCCGGCACGATCCACGGCACCGGCGCGCGCTACTGCCCCTCCATCGAGGACAAGGTGGTGCGCTTCAGGGACAAGGACCGCCACCCCATATTCATGGAGCCGGAGGGCCTGTACACCCACGAATGGTACGCCCAGGGCATGTCCACCTCGATGCCGGAGGACGTGCAGCGCCAGATCTACGCCTCGATCCCCGGCCTGGAGGACGCGAAGCTGCTGCGGCTGGCCTACGCCATCGAATACGACTGCATCGACCCCACCCAGCTGAGCCCCACCTTCGCCGCGAGGCACATTGAAGGGCTGTACTGCGCCGGGCAGATCAACGGCACCAGCGGCTATGAGGAGGCCGCCGCTCAGGGGCTGTACGCCGGCGTCAACGCGGCGCTCTGGCTGCAGGGGAAGGCGCCGATGCTGCTGACCCGGGCCGACGCCTACCTGGGCGTGCTGGTGGACGACCTGGTGACCAAGGGCGTGGACGAGCCCTACCGCATGATGACGAGCCGCGCCGAATACCGGCTGCTGCTGCGCCAGGACAACGCCGACCTGCGCCTGACCCAAAAGGGACGGGACGCGGGCCTGGTGGACCAGGCGCGATATGAGAGGATGCTGGAAAAGCAGCGCCTCACCCGGGAGGGCAAGGCGCTGCTGGATAAGCTGCGTCTGACCGAAAGGCTGCGTCACCCGGAGGTGGACTATGCCACCCTGCGCCAAGCGCACCCGGAGCTGCCGGACTACCCCGCCGACGTCGTCGAGCAGCTGGAGATCGACACCAAATACGAGGGCTATCTCACCCGGCAGCAGGCCGACCGCCAGCGCTTTTTGAAGATGGAGGACACCCCCCTGCCCCCGGACGCGGATTACCTGAACATGTCCGGGCTGCGCATCGAGGCCCGCCAGAAGCTGGACGCCCAGCGCCCGCGAAGCCTGGGCCAGGCCAGCCGCATCCCCGGCATCAACCCGGGCGACGTGACCGTGCTGATGATCTGGCTAAGGGCACGGGGCGTATAGATTCAGTCCGGAAAGTTCTGATTTATCGAGCTGTTAGTGGAAAAGCAAAGGGCAGTACAAAGGGAACAGGGAACAGTCAACAGGGAACAGGAAAAGCCGCGCACGGAATGTTGCNNNNCAACTCGTACAATATCGAAATGTTCGCGGCAGCCGCCATTCCTGTTCCCTGTTCCCTGTTCCCTGTTCCCTCGTCTCCCCGACAAATCAGTATTTGCCTGCGACCGTACAATATATACCGCTTTCAAAGGAGGTATCGCAATGAAGCTGTTCATCAACGCCTGCGTGCGCAGGGAATCGAGGACCCGGCGGCTGGCCGAGGCCGTCATGGCCGGGGAACGGGAAGCCTATAAGGAGGTCTGCGTGCCAGCGATCGACTTTCCCAGGGTGGACGAAGCCTTTATCGACTGGCGCAACGGCTGCGTCGCCAGGGGCGACTATGCCTCGCCGGTATTCGACCTGGCAAGGGATTTCGCCAGGGCGGAGGAGATCGTCGTGGCCGCGCCCTTCTGGGATCTCTCCTTTCCCGCGACGCTTAAGCAGTACCTCGAGCAGATCTGCGTGGTGGGACTGACCTTCTATTACAACGAACACGACGTGCCCTGCGGCCTGTGCCGGGCGAAAAGGCTGACCTATGTCACCACCGCCGGCGGACCGATCTTCTCCGAGGAACCCGGCTACGGCTATGTTCGCGCCCTCGCCACGGCCTTCTTCGGCATAAAGGAAACCCGGATGGTCAAGGCGGAAAACCTGGACATCCGGGGAGCCGATGTGGAGGGGATTTTAAGGCAGGCCATGGACGGGATCGCACGGTCATGATTTTTCGCTTTGCAGCAAATCGCCGTTGACCATCCTTCCGATCCATTCCGCCGTCCATGCCCACTGCGCCTCGGGGGTCACGGTGGCGATTCCGTCGCCCCTCTGCGCGCCATAGCTGCCGAAATTCGCGTGGTTTCCGCCGGGCAGCTGGCGCACCACGGCATCCGGGGGCAGAAGGGAAGCCGATTTTTCCAGGTTGCTACGGTTCAGCACGCCGTCCTCGCTGCCGTACAACACCAGTACCGGCAGGTCCTCCGGCAGCGGCCTGTCGGGATAGGCAGCCAGCAGGACCAGGCCGTCCAGCCGGCCCGGATGCGCTGCGGCCCAGCGCGCCGCCATCGCGCCGCCCAGGGAGTGGCCCGCCAGCAGCCAGCGGTCGTGGGGATGGGCGGCCATCACGCCCTCGACCCGGTTGACGCCGAACACCGCCAGGTTGAAGGGCATCTTCACCAGGTAGCAGTCGGCGCCGTCCCGGGCGATTCGCCGCAGCAGCGGCATATACGCCTCCGCCTGCACCTTGCCGCCGGGATAGAAGGCCAGGGCCGTCGTCGCGCCAGGCGTCTCGACGCAGAGCGTCTGATCGACAGACCGCACCTTCGGGCCGTCGTCTGCGTCCAGGCAGGCCAGCGCCGCGTCGGTGGCGCGATAGCAGTCCGACACATAGACCCCAAAGGCCAGCGCCAGCACCGCTGCCGACAGCAGGATGGCCCATAGCACCCGCTTCCTGTGCTTCATGCGTTAACCTCCATGAACGAATTAAAAAGGACCGCTGCGAATCATGCAGCGGTCCTTTGAATCAGGCAATTAGTCGTCGATGATCTTGGTTACGACGCCAGAGCCGACGGTACGGCCGCCCTCGCGGATAGCGAAGCGCAGGCCTTCCTCGCAGGCGATGGGGGTGATCAGGGTGATCTCCATGTCGATGTTGTCGCCGGGCATGACCATCTCAACGCCGTCGGGCAGCTTGATGTTGCCGGTAACGTCGGTGGTGCGGAAGTAGAACTGCGGACGATAGCCGTTGAAGAACGGGGTGTGACGGCCGCCCTCTTCCTTGGTCAGCACGTAAACCTGGCCCATGAAATGGGTGTGGGGATGGATGGAGCCGGGCTTCGCCAGAACCTGGCCGCGCTCGATCTCGGTCCTCTGCACGCCGCGCAGCAGCACGCCGATGTTGTCGCCG